>JAZNAW010000041.1:0-22279 GCA_045586745.1 Candidatus Cryptobacteroides sp. | reverse complement strand
CAATCTTGCAGCCCAGGCTGGAGTGCGTTACAGCATCACGAATCCGGGTGCATATATCGAGGCGAACCTCATCGGTTTCTATAATATACTCGAGGCATGCCGTCATTCTTATGAGCAGTATGAGGGTGGTGTGGAGCATCTGGTATATGCTTCTTCGAGCTCGGTCTATGGCTCCAACAAGAAGGTGCCTTATTCGACAGATGACAAGGTGGACAATCCTGTTTCGCTTTATGCTGCGACCAAGAAGAGCAACGAGCTGATGGCCCATGCATACAGCAAGCTTTACAATATTCCTTCGACCGGTCTCCGTTTCTTTACTGTCTATGGTCCAGCCGGTCGCCCTGATATGGCTTATTTCGGCTTTACCAACAAGCTGGTGAGGGGAGAGAAGATCCAGATCTTCAACTTCGGCAACTGCAAGCGTGACTTCACATATGTCGACGATATCGTAGAGGGCGTCATCCGCGTGATGCAGAAGGCTCCTGCAAAGCAGGTGGGTGAGGACGGACTTCCTGTTCCTCCATACGCTGTCTACAACATCGGTAACAACCAGCCGGAGAACCTTCTGGATTTCGTGATCATCCTTCAGGAGGAGCTTCTTGCAGCAGGCGTCCTTCCTGCGGATTATGATTTCGAAGCGCATAAGGAACTGGTTCCTATGCAGCCTGGCGATGTCCCTGTGACATTCGCCGACACCTCCGCTCTTGAGCGTGACTTCGGCTTCAAGCCGTCGACCTCGCTCCGCGAAGGTCTCCGTGCCTTCGCCCGCTGGTATAAGGAGTATTACGGCTAAGATAGAATCATATGGCAAATCATGTGGTGATAATGGCGGGGGGAATCGGCAGCAGGTTCTGGCCGATGAGCACCCCGGAGTGTCCGAAGCAGTTCATTGATGTTCTTGGAACAGGAAGGACTATGATCCAGATGACTGTGGAAAGGTTTGCTCCGCTTTGTCCTGTGGAGAATTTCTGGGTGGTTACAGGTGCTTCCTATGTGGATATCGTGAGGGAGCAGCTGCCTGGGATTCCTGCCGGGAATATCCTTGCGGAGCCGTGCGCGCGCAATACTGCGCCTTGCATCGCTTATGCATGCTGGAAGATCCGCATGAAGGATACTTCTGCAAACATTGTCGTTACACCTTCTGATGCTCTTGTGCTTGATGCGGAGGAGTTCCGCCGCGTCATGCATGAAGCCCTTGGCTTCACCGCGGCGGGTCGCAGGATCGTTACTGTCGGCATTACTCCTACCCGTCCTGAGACAGGTTATGGCTATATCCAGTGTTCTGCCGGTGCGCCTGAGTCCGGCAGCATCATGCCTGTTGAGTCTTTCCGTGAGAAGCCGTCGCTCGAGGTTGCGAAGCAATACCTCGCCGACGGCAATTACCTTTGGAATGCCGGCATCTTTGTATGGAATGTATCGACTATAATGGACTCGATGCGTGCTTATGTGCCGGATCTGGCGGAGAAGATGGACCGTATGTCGGAGGCATTCCATACAGACGGGGAGGATGCTGCGGTTGCGGAGATTTTCCCTACATGCGAGAAGATATCTATCGACTACGCTGTGATGGAGAAGGCGGATTATATCTATACTGTACCGGGGGATTTCGGCTGGAGCGATGTGGGTACATGGGGTTCATTGTGGACCTTGCTGCCACATGATGAGGACGGCAATGCCGTGGTGGGAGAGAATGTACATCTGTACGGATGCAGGGGATGTATCGTTCATGCTCCTGATGCTGCGAGCGTGGTTCTTGAAGGGCTGGAGGACAGCATTGTGGTCGAGCGTGGTGGCCGTATTCTTATGTGCCGTATGAGTGAGGAACAGAGAATCAAGGATTTTACGAAGTAATATGAAGAGGTTGTTTGCTATACTTGTGGTTGGGCTTGTCGCTTTTGCGTCGTCCGAGATTTGCCATGCGCAGTTCAGTAAGCTGTCGTTCGGCAAATATGGAGTGTCTTCAATCCGTCCGGAGAGTCTGCGTGCTGTGCGTGGTGCGGTGTGGATTGATGTGACCAATCCTATGGAGGGTTTTACCGTCTCGGAGATAAAGGGTACAGTATATAAGCACGGGGTGGCATTCGTGCATGGCGAGGCTTCGGATGTGTATATTCCATATGGGTCTGGTCGTGTTGTGATAAGCGGCAGGGCATCGCTGAGTGCCAGCGCCTCGCTTTGGGATGTGCTGGCTTTGATCGCTTTTGATCCTGATGATTATTCTGTGGATCTGTCTGTGCGGATTACTTTGGATTCGGGTCAGACCCGTGTTGTTTCCAAGTCCAGGATGCCGGTTGCAGCGCTTCTTAAACTTATATAGTATGGCGGACAATTATCTGGAAAAGAAGATGGAGGAGCTTCAGGCGCGTAAGGCGAAGGAGGCCCGTGCAAAGCAGATTGCGTGGAAAAAGCGTATGGATGCTTACCGCAAGAGGCTTGAAGAGGAGGGTAAATTGGAAAAGAAATAGATAATCACTATATTTGACATCGGTTCCTAAATCTTATGCTTTATGAAAAGGATTGTGATTCTTCTCGCAGTGTGTCTTGCGATGACTTCTTGCGGACTTCTAAGTATGTTGCTTTATCCTTCCGGACAGACAGTTGCAGGAGGAAATCCGCTTGCTGCAGGGCTTGCAGGGTTTGTTCCTAGCCCGGATAATCTGACTGTGACAGAGGATCCAGGTACTGGTCTTTACGGTTATCTGAACAATTTCGGTACATGGGCTATTGCTCCGATATACAGGTATGCAGGAGACTTTGATTCTGATCTCGGTCTGGCTGTGGTCAGTGTCGCTTCAGGAAGGTACGGAGCGATTGATGTGATGGCAAATACTGTGATAGCGTTCAATTTCGAATCCTCATATGAGGTGCGTGAGGCTATTTCAGCAATCAAGAAGGGTCGTTATCTGGGAATAGAACTTTGGCCGATGGAGGACAGGGCGACTGAACTTTACGGCTACCTCGACCATTACGGCAACTGGTATATCACTCCTCAATATCTCTATACTACGGATTTCAACGATGAAGGATATGCTGTGGTGCAGTTCGGCGAAAAGCAGTGGGGTGCGATAGACCGCAGCAACAATGTGGTCATCCAGCCTAACTTCACCGGTCGCTACGATGCCCAGGGCGCCCTTAACCGCCTCCTAGGTCGCTAGATTTCATCTTAATAGTATATACTCCGTCGGCTGAGTGCATGATTCCGTGCACTCAACCGACGGGAGGGTGGTCGTTTAATGTTTACTGGGTTATTTGCGCTTCTTGCCGCCGTGGAAACCGCCTGGACGCATCATGCCGCCGAGGTTGCCGGTCATCACGGTCTTCATCATCTTGCGGGTTCCTTCGAACTGCTTGAGAAGCTTGTTGACCTCAGGAAGTGATGTTCCGGAACCGTCTGCGATTCTCTTGCGGCGGCTTCCGTTGATTGCTTCCGGATGCTCACGCTCATATGGAGTCATCGAGAGGATTATGGCTTCAGTGGTCTTGAATGCGCTGTTGTCCATGTCCACGTCCTTGATCATCTTGCCCATGCCAGGAATCATCGATGCGAGATCCTTGATGTTACCCATCTTCTTGATCTGCTGGATCTGCTGGTAGAAGTCCCAGAGGGTGAACTGGTCCTTGGAGAGCTTCTTCTTGAGCTCACGTGCCTGTGCCTCGTCGAACTGCTCCTGCGCCTTCTCCACGAGGGAAACTACGTCTCCCATGCCGAGGATTCTGTCGGCGATACGTGCAGGGTGGAATACGTCGAGGGCCTCCATCTTCTCGCCTGTGCTGACGAACTTGATAGGCTTGCCCACAACTGCCTTGATTGAGAGGGCAGCACCACCGCGTGTGTCACCGTCCATCTTGGTGAGGACAACTCCGTCGAAGTCAAGTCTGTCGTTGAACGCCTTTGCAGTCTCGACTGCGTCCTGACCTGTCATGGCGTCAACTACGAAGAGAGTCTCTGTAGGGTTGAGGGCGTCCTTGAGTGATGAGATCTCGTCCATCAGTTCCTGGTCCACTGCAAGACGTCCGGCAGTATCGACGATAACTACTGAATATCCTTCTGCCTTTGCCTTGGCGATTGCTCCGCGAGCGATCTGGATAGGGTCCTTGACGCCTTCCTCAGCGTATACAGGTACTCCGATCTGTTCTCCGAGAACCTTCAGCTGGTCGATCGCTGCAGGACGGAAGTAGTCGCAGGCTGCGAGCATGACCTTCATTCCTCTCTTGCTCTTGATGTTGAGGGCGAGCTTTCCGGAAAATGTTGTCTTACCCGAACCGTTGAGACCGGCTACGAGCACCACTGCAGGGGAACCCTTCACATTTATATCTGCAGATTCGCTTCCCATGAGGACTGCGAGTTCGTCATGGACGATCTTCACGATCATCTGCTGCGGCTTCACGGCTGTAAGGACGTTCTGTCCGATTGCCTTCTTCTTAACGTCGTCGCAGAATGTCTTTGCGATCTTGTAGCTCACGTCGGCGTCCAGAAGGGCGCGGCGGATGTCCTTCATCGCTTCCGAGATGTTGATCTCGGTTATCTTTCCTTCTCCTTTGAGGATCTTGAACGATCTCTCCAGTCTTTCACTTAAATTTTCAAACATATGTTGCTTTTTTATTATTCAAAGTAGTCTGTCATTTCCGGTGCATCGTCAAGCCGGTCGCTGAAGACAGACGGGGCGAGGTCCTTCATGTTGTATCGGCTGGCCATCACCTGACCATATGCTCCGGTGCTGCGGATTGCCATAAGGTCGCCGCGGACGCTGAGCGGCAGAAGGCGGCCTGCGCCCCATACGTCACTGGACTCGCAGACAGGACCTACGATGTCGTATGCCTGGTGGGTAGGGAAGAATGTCCTCATTTCGGCCGAGAGGTTCTCGATCTTATGATACGCACCGTAGAGGGCAGGACGGATGAGGTCGTTCATACCTGCATCCATGATGAGGAAGTTCTTTGTCTCTCCGCTCTTGACGAAAAGTACGCGTGATATCAGTGTCGCGCACTGTGCCACGAGGGAACGTCCCGGCTCTATATGGACCTTCTGGTCCGGACGACGTACGATGTTTTCCGAAATAGTGCGGAACCATGTCCCGAAGTCTGCGATAGGGGAGCCGTCAGGGTCGTCATAGTCGACTCCAAGTCCTCCTCCAAGGTTTATGTTGTTGATCTTAAGGCCGTTCCTTTCGAAGTATGCCACGATTTCATTGACCCTTCTGCACTCGAGTCCGAAGACTTCGTCCACTCGCGTGATCTGCGAGCCGATGTGGAAGTGGAGGCCGATGAAGTTGATGTATTCGCTCTTCCCGATGATCTCGATGAGTTTCTCGAACTCATGCTGCGATATGCCGAACTTGTTCTCATAGAGACCTGTAGTCACATACTTGTGGGTATGTGCGTCGATGTCAGGGTTGATACGGACTGATACATTCGCCTTCTTTCCGTATCGGTGCGCCATCTCGTTGATGACGTAGATTTCCTGGAGGGATTCGCAGTTGAATGCCTCTATGCCGAGCATGAGGGCGTTGTATATCTCCTTGTCGCTTTTTCCGACACCGGCATATACGATCTTCTCTGCAGTAAAGCCGCAGTCATGGGCGTGCAGGACTTCGTTTCCGCTTACGCAGTCTGCTCCGAAGCCTTTTGAACTGATGTACTCGAGGAGTCTGCGCTCGACGTTTGCCTTCACCGCGTAATGGACCTTTATGTCGTGCTGTGCGGCAAGTTCCGCGACATGGTCCACCGTCTTGCGGAAGAGCTCCATGTCGTAGTAGTAGAACGGAGTAGCTACCCTGTCAAGTCTTTCTATGGTGCTGAAATCTAACATATTATCCGTCAAAATCTTGTCAAGTCATCAAAAAGGACAAAAAACGATTGCAAAAATAGCGAAAAAATCCGTATTTTCGCAGATTATTGCACACGTTTGAATGATTCCGTTGAATGTAAATACAGATACGGTTGTCCAACTGGTAGTGGGAGTAGGGTCGAGCGTCCTTGCTGTCCTTCTCATGCTCATAAAGATCCCGAATTCAGATTACAGCGAGAAGCTTGCCAAATCCAAGCTGGCTATTGTCGTGAGTTTCCTCATATGTGGGTTCATGATGTTCTATACCATGGCCCAGTATGGCAAGGATTACATATGGGACTGGGAACTTCTGACCATGCTTGTCATCTATATCGTGGTCCACTTCTCGACTGTGATAATATCATATTCCATGATCGCTCTTCTCAAGACGGAGCGGCACCGCTATCAGAATCTCTATCTTCCCGGACTTTTCTTCTCTGCCGTCATCACATTCATGCTTCTGGAGTCATACAAGTCCGGAAACATGAATTATTTCTGGACCATGTGCATCACGGCATTGACTGCTTTTCTCATTCAGTCGGTCACTTACATCGTATATTTCGACAAGGCGTACAAGCAGTCGCTCAAGGAGTTTGAAAGTTATTACGACGATGATGCCGACCATAAGCTCAGATGGGTACGCTTCTGCTATGTGATGTCGATGCTCACCAATCTCTTCGTGCTGGTATACCTCATTCTGTATTGGTTCCTGGATCATAAGATGGCGGTGGCGAGCCTTTACACCTGCTGGTATCTCCTTTACATGCTTTATCTTACATCCAACTTCCTGTCTTTCCTAAGCAGCCACCGTCTGGTGCTTGATGCGTTTGCTTACAAGACTCTTTCAGGTCAGGACCTTATGCAAAGGATCGACAGGAACAGGAAGAAAAAGGCAAAGAAGGCCATGGGAAGGAACACGCCTGAGGATGTAGTGCTTTCGGACAATACGGAGAGCGGATTCATAAGGCTTGAGAAAGCTCTCGGGAAATGG
Source organism: Candidatus Cryptobacteroides sp. (assembly GCA_045586745.1). Lineage (GTDB taxonomy): Bacteria > Bacteroidota > Bacteroidia > Bacteroidales > UBA932 > Cryptobacteroides. The sequence goes on along the minus strand of JAZNAW010000041.1, from coordinate 15,461 downwards.
GTGGAAGAGAAACGCTTCCGTGAGTATGACAAGACAAGGGATGAGATTGCCCGTGAACTTCATACCTCGAAGGATATCCTGCACCTGTATTTTGCCACAAGGATGGGGGTGGATTTCAGGACATGGCGTACAAATCTCAGGATTGAGGAGGCCAAGAAACTTCTTCTTGAGAACAAGGATGCCTCTATAAACATTATCGCCGAAGCTTCGGGCTTCAGCGATAAGTCAAATTTCCACAGACAGTTCGTCAAGATTGTCGGCTGCTCTCCGAAGGAGTGGCGTGATGCTGACGGCAAACCGTTCTAGTTCTTCTTCATCTGGAAGTTGCAGTCGTTCACATAGAATGTACGGCTTGCTTCGTCGAATGAGTTTCCACTCCAGTTAACAACTATCTTGTTGGTCATTGTTTCGTATTTGTCAGCGGTCTTATCCGTGCTTTCCGCTGTCAGAGTACATGTTACCGGATCTGAAAACCCGAAGACTTCTATTGTATATATTCCTTTGCTGTCGGTGTGTACAGTGGTGCTGACAATCGGCAGGACTGAGAGCGAGTTCTCTGCAAATGCTGAGAATGTGACCTTTATATCTGATATGGGGGCATTCGTCACTACGTCGGATGCGATACCGTTTATGACTATCGTCATGTCTCCGTCCAGAATGTTCGGGTCTTCTCCGAGAAATGCCATGCTGCATGAAACGGATGATGTCGTCAGTATTGCAAGTATCAGTATTTTCTTGAGTATCTTTATCATGTTTCCGGGTCTTTTGCCGGTCTAGGTTTCAGTCGCTGCAAATGTAGCAATTTTATTTTAACCGGCAAGCACGGACGGATCGATGTCAAGAAGTTTCATGCGGCGTAAGATCTGTGGCAGTTCGTCCTCCATAAATTCTTTGCGCTGGGCTGCTAGGACGGTTTCGCGTGCGTCAGGACTGATGAAGTATCCTATGCCTCGCTTGTTGTAGATGATGCCGTCAGCAGTGAGCTTCTCGTAGGATCGCATTATGGTGTTAGGATTCACACCGATTTCTGCACCGTACTCGCGCACCGAAGGTATGCGCTCGTCCGGCCTGAGCGTCCCGCTCAGGATCTGCTCGCATATCGCGTCGCAGATCTGCAGATATATGGATTTGTTACTGTTGAATTCCATGGCTTTCCTAGTGTTTCAATGTCTTGATTCTGAACCAGATACCTGCCATCATTGCGAGGTTGACGATTGTGTCGGATATGGTGTCGATCAGTACGAGATTCCTGAATAATCCGTTGTCGAACAGTCTTCTTATTACTGTGCTTCCGTCTTCGAGTCCTGTCATGACTGCAGATGCCCAGCTTTCCATGATCGGAGTGATGGCAATGCTGAATGCTGTACTGATAGCGAACAGTACCAGAATGGTCTTCACAGTCTTTCCGTTCTTGAAAAATATTGATCCGAGCAGGAACGGAAGTGTGATTCCGAAGATTTCATCGATATACAGAAGCGGTGAATTGATCTGATTCACGATATCCTGAGCCAATGCGGCATCTTCTATGGTCAGGCTCTCGTCGACCAGATTCAGGGTGATTTCCTTCATGTCGCTCATTTTCCTGATGATTTCCATTCCGCCGGCAAACAGACTGTTGCCGCATGTGTGGTCGAATGCACAGATTATGGCGTCAACTCCCAGATAGACCGCTATTCCGGTGAGCGGTACGATGAGGCATGTCAGCAGGAACATGCTCAGGAACTTCTCGAGTCTGGAAGCGGGGAGTGTCAGCCAGAACGATCCGTACTGTTTCTCAGTTATCTTTCCATAGCATTTTACCGGCATTGTCACGACCATGCAGATGAGTGCGACGCCGAAGACGAAGAATCGCAAGCCTGTATCAGGTCCGTTCCATGATGATTTCAGAATCAGGTTGAAGGTAGTGCATACAAAATAGGTGACTACCGGTGCGAGTAGAGTGATTGTCATCAGGCTGAGGCCGTAGTTTGCCCAGCATGTCCTTATGTCTGTACCGAAGTATTTTCCGAATCTTCGGAAATTGAATATATCGTTTTTCATGTTGACTATTTGTTAAAGATTCCTTTGATAAGTTCCTTGTGTGCATGTACCGTGTTGAACAGGGCCTCGATGCTGATCTTGCTGTCTTCTCCGCTCTGGTTAAGACATACCTGAATGTTGCCGCCCGGAATCATCTCGCTGTATAGGGCTCCCTCTATTCTCTCTGAAGAGTAGTCGAAGTAGAGCTTCTCCGAGATTTCTTCCAGGCTTGCGTTCAGGAGGACGTCCTGGCGGTCAAGGATGATGATCGGGTCTATGATGTTCTCGAGATCTCGTACCTGGTGGGTCGAGATGAGGATTACAGAGTCCTCGCGAGTGTACTTTGTCACAGCCTTTCTGAACTGGGCCTTTGAGGGGATGTCGAGGCCGTTTGTCGGTTCATCCATGAACAGGTACTTTGTGTTGCATGCGAGTGCGAAGGCGATGTAGGTCTTCTTGAGCTGTCCGAATGACATCTGGTTCATCTTCTGCTGAGGGTCGTTTTCGAGAACGCCCATGACTTCCATGAACTTGTCCATGTCGAAGCCTACCCAGAACTTTCCATAGTTCTTTGCATAGTCTGCTGCCTTCATGTTCATGGCAGGTACCTCGTCGCTCAGATAATACTGGTTGCTCAGCAGGGACGGCTGTCTGTCATACGGCTTCATTCCGTCTGTGTCGATTGTTCCTGCCAGCGGTTTCTTCAGTCCGCACAGAAGGGTGAGGAGAGTAGTCTTGCCGACTCCGTTTTCGCCGAGGAGGCCGTAGATGCGACCTTCCTCGAGTGTCATTGTGATGTTCTTCAGTACAGCCTTTTCGCCATACGCGAACCCAAGGTCTTTGATCGTAATCATTGCTTTATACTTTAAATGTGCCTATTTGTTAGTGTGTATTAGTAAACTAGTACACTGCAAAGGTAGCAATGATTTTCAAAACCGCAATACTTTTTATGAAAAAAAATAGTAATAAGCCGTATCTGTCTGGTTATCAGCATAATACAATAAATCGCCTGCGGCATTTGCCGCAGGCGATTTATTGTAAGTGCTTGACTGTTAGCGGATAATGTGTTGTGAGCGTCTGAACTGACGGATGTTTTCTTCCAGCCGAGGCTGTTCGGAAACGGGAAGTGCCCATGAGAGGAATCTCTCGCGGATATAGTCGACGGCCTGCTGGGACGGATGACACATGTCTTCGGCGTAGAAGCGGTAGTCACGCAGTTCGTCCATCATGATCTCGTATGCCGGGAAGTAGTCTGCAATGTGGGCGGATGAGTGCACGGTTCCGGTATGGCTTTCTGCGGTGACAGACTGTATGAAGTCCTCTACTCCCAGAAGAAGTGCAGCCTTGCTGATCTGGTTGCCGTGGGCTCCGTCCTTGAAGTGGCGTATCGGGCTGACTGTGAAGATCAGCTGCTTGCCGGGGCAGAGTTCAACGATCCTTGTCAGAATCCTGGTGACTTCTGAAGAGGAAAGGCGCTCTCTGACGAATTCAGATGCAGGTCTTTTTAGACAGTTGGAAACGACAGTCCCGGAAGCATTGTTTCTGAAGCACCATGCCGTACCGAGGGTGATTATGATCTTGTTGCAGGCTGAGAAGAAATCCCGGGCGGCAGCAAGCTCATCGTTGGCGTTGTCCAGAAATTCCTCACGTGTGCTGCGCGAGAAGGATGTGTGATGGGAGAATGAGCACCATCGCTCGTCTCCGGCACCTATCTGTACGCAGTCTGAAGTCTCAAACTGCCGGTCCCCGGCAAGCGTCTCAATGCTCCGCAGTATGGAAACGGGGTTATACAATGTTCCGAACGGGTTCACGCATACGTCGAATCCGAAATCTGCAAGCTGGCGTCCTATGTTGTCCGAGAAGCAGCTTCCCAGCATCATTATCTTGTCTTCATATGAGATGCCGACCTTGCATTTTTCGTCGGATACCTGTGTCTGTAACTTTAACATGATGCAAAGTTAAGCGAAAAATGTTACCTTTGAACGATTTTCACAGACTTTGCCAATGAAACTATACAAATTGTTTGTTCCGCTTCTTGCCATATTGACTGTGTCAATGGCTGATGCCAGAGATAAAGAGACGCTGAGGATTGCATATGATGTCGATTTCGACATGAACTTCGATAACAGGGAATTCTATAAGAGTGCCTTTTCAAGATCCATGACCATATTCGGTGCGCGTATGACCCCGTCGTTGGGATTGTTTGTGCAGAATGAAGATGGGGTAAGTCACAGCATAATGGCCGGCATAGATATCATGAAGGATTTCGGCTCGTCACGGTCATCCCTGAAAGAGGCTCTCCACGAGCCTGTCATATACTACAGACTGGAGAAGGAGTTCGACAGGATGGATATGGAACTTTATGCCGGTATGTTTTCACGCAAGAAAAGTGAGGGTCTGTATTCGGAAGCCTTCTTTTCCGATTCCCTCAAGTTCTATGACAACAACCTTGAGGGTATTCTTGTCAAGTTCATGCTTCCGAAGGCTTATTATGAAATAGGATGCGACTGGATGGGACATTATGGTCAGACCCAGAGGGAAAGATTCATGATCTTTTCGAGCGGTGAAGGCCAGGTCGCACCTGTCCTGACCTTGGGATATTCTGGGTATATGTACCATTTTGCAGGATCAAGGGAGGTGCAGGGAGTGGTTGACAATATTCTGATAAATCCTTATGCCCGTCTTGATTTTTCGAGTCTTACCGGATTTCAGGTCCTGTCTTTCCGTTTCGGATGGCTTCAGGGATTTCAGAATGACCGTAGGAACATCGGACATTATGTCCGCCCGGGAGGTGGTGAATTCGATATGGAGATAAGAAAGTGGAATGTGGGTGTGAAGAACAGCATGTTCTACGGAACGGATATGATGCCATACTATGATTATGAAGATGGTGGAGGCTTTAAGTATGGAACCGGATTGTATTTCGGAGATCCTTTCTACCGTATACACGATGATGGTACAGAGGGACGTGGCCTGTATGACAGGTTCGAAGTCGTCTGGAATCCGTATGTGAGTGCATGCCTTGATATAAAGGTACGTGCTCTGTTCCATTTCCACGGTTCACATTATTCAGGCTGTCAGCAGATGGTGTCCCTGAATTTTAATCTTGATAAATTACTTGAAAGAAAATAGCTATGAAAAGATCATTTCTGTCGATTTTTGCGTTTATCGTGCTCCTGGCTTCGTGCAGTGGCCCAAAGGATGGTGAGTACGCTTTCAGTATCCTTAGTACCAATGATGTCCATGGACATTATTTCGATAAGCTTTATCAGTCAGACGAGACTGCGCCGTCGATGATGTCGATTGCATGGGCCATAGACAGTGTCCGTGTTGCTGACGGTGCGGAGAATGTGATTCTTATTGATGCGGGCGACTGTCTGCATGGAGACAATGCCGCATACTACTATAATTATGTAGATACTACATCGGAGCATGTGTTCGCCCGTATGCTGGAGTATCTGGAGTATGACGCATGGATTCCTGGAAATCATGACATAGAGACAGGTCATCCCGTATATGACCGTATTGTTCCTGACCTTGATGTGCCTGTCCTGGCGGCGAATGCTGTCCATGCGGACAGCGGTGAGCCGTATTTCGGGGAGTATGTGACACTGAAGAGCCATGGTCTGAAGATCACTATTGTAGGTTTTACGAATCCTAACATTAAGAACGCATATGCTCCTGAACTTTGGGAGGGCATGGATTTCATTTCCATGTATCCGGATTTTGCACAGAGCGTTGTGGATCGTGTAAGGGCTAAGGAAAATCCTGATGTAGTGATAGTTGCAATCCATTCTGGTGCGGGTCGCGGAGACGGTTCACAGTTCGAGCAGCAGGGACTTGACCTTTTCAACAGTCTGACTGGAGTGGACTTCATCGTGTCTTCGCATGACCACAGGAAGAATGTCTTCCAGACTGAATCAATGGCGATGGTCAATACCGGAAACTATTGCGCAAATCTTGGTTATGGCAGGATAACTCTGAAGGTTGAGAACGGTAAGGTTACTGAGAAGAAGGTGACCGGCAAGCTCATTCCGCTTGACAAGAATAAGGTCGATGAGGAGATGAAGGCTGTTTTCCAGTCTGACTTCGAGGCGGTAAAAGCCTTCACCACCAGAGATGTAGGCGAAATCAGCATGGACCTTAACGGTAGAGCTGCTCTGAAGGGTATGTCTGATTATGTGAACATGCTCCATACCGTATGCCTCAAGGCTTCTGATGCACAGATATCTTTTGCGGCTCCGCAGGCTGCCAACCTTTCCCTGAAGGCAGGCAAGGTTGTATATAACGATCTTTTCAGTCTCTATTCATATGATAATCAGCTCTATGTCGTAAAGATGACAGGCGAGGAGGTGAAGGCATATCTGGAGCATTCGTATGAGGGATGGCTGAAGTACAGATGGGGACCTTCGTACAATCTGGATTCTGCCGGCGGACTGGTCTATGTGGTAGATTCTACCAAGCCGTTTGGCAGTCGCGTAACCATCAGCACACTTGCTGACGGCAGCGCTTTCGATCCTGCAGCAGAGTATAAGGTTGCGATAAACTCATACCGCGCACGTGGTGGCGGAGACCTCATGCAGAAGGCAGGTGTCGACACTGAAAGCATCGATGAGAGGGTTCTGGGTACATATCAGGATATAAGGACACTTCTGGATGAGTATATTTCAGCCAACAGTCCTGTGGATGCAGCGATGGTAGGAGACCCTTCGGTAATCGGACGGTGGGCATTCGTACCGGCTCGATAAGTCCGTTACTTGTCTGGAATAATCATTATATTTGTACGATTGAAGAATATACTTGAGACAATATGAAACTTAACAGATTTATCATTCTTGCATATGCCTCGTTAATTGTCGCTTCATGCTGCAATAAACCGAAGGTGGAGCCGGCAATTCCTTATGATGCCGCTGTGGAGGCCAAGGTCGAGAAGGTGCTCAGGGGCATGTCTCTCGAAGAGAAGATCGGTCAGATGACGCAGATAGCGATCACGTCGGTTGCTGACGGCGTTAATCTTACCGCTGCCGGAGACTCGATTCTCCGTACATACAAGGTCGGATCGGTCCTCAATACTCCGGGAGAGGTGGCTCAGACACCTGCAGACTATAATGAACTTATCGCTGAGATCAACAGGATTGCCATCGAGGAGACCGGTATTCCGATCCTTTATGGTCTGGACCATATACATGGTACTTCCTATGTGCTTGGTGGAACACTTTTTCCGCAGGAAATCAGTATCGCCGCTACATTCAACCGTAATCATGCGTATAATATGGGTAAGGTCACTGCTTATGAAAGCCGCGCGGCCAATGTACCATGGACATTCTCTCCGACTATGGACCTCGGAAGAAATCCGGCATGGCCCCGTATGTGGGAAAGTTTCGGAGAGGATACATATGTAAACGCAGAGATGGCTGTTGCCGAGGTTCGTGGAATGCAGGGAGACGATCCGAACCATATCGGACCATATAACATAGCTGCATGCGCAAAGCATTTCATGGGTTACGGTGTTCCTGTTACCGGTCAGGACCGTACTCCTTCGTCTATAGCGGCGTCGGAACTTCGTGAGAAACATTTCGAGCCTTTCAAGGAGGCTATGCAGGCAGGTGCCCTTTCTATCATGGTCAATTCTGCCAGCAATAACGGGATGCCTTTCCATGCGAACACGGAACTTCTGACAAAGTGGGTGAAGGAGGAGCTTGGCTGGGACGGAATGATCGTTACAGACTGGGCTGACATCAATAATCTTTATACCCGTGAACGTGTTGCCACTTCTCTCAAGGAGGCTGTCAAGATTTCTGTCAATGCAGGTATCGACATGTCGATGGTTCCTTATAACTGCCAGTTCGCCATCGACCTCAAGGAGCTTGTAGAGGAAGGAGAGGTTTCTATGGAGCGTATCAATGATGCTGTACGCCGCGTGCTTAGAATGAAGGTGCGTCTTGGCCTTTTCGATCAGCCTGATACCCGGCTTGAAGATTATCCTGAGTTTGCAGGAAAGGAGCATGAGAGGCTTGCTTACGAGGCGGCTCTCGAGGCTCCGGTCCTTCTCAAGAACAACGGCATCCTTCCTTTGAGAAAGAATCTCCGTATCCTCCTGACAGGTCCTAATGCCAATTCTATGAGGACTCTTAACGGAGGCTGGTCATATACATGGCAGGGTCACGGCGCTTCAAGGCCTGAATTTACCGGAAAGTTCAATACCATATACGAAGCTCTGTCGGAGAAGCTCGAGAATCTGACATATGTCCCTGGAGTAGAGTACAATCTCGACGGTACAAACTGGGCATATGATGAGGATACAGGTATCAAGGAAGCTGTACGTGCTGCCAGAAAGTCTGATGTGATCATCGCATGTGTCGGAGAGAATACCTATTGCGAGACTCCGGGCAATGATGTGGATATGAATCTTTCTGAAAATCAGAAGGAACTTGTAAGGGCTTTGTCCGCTACGGGCCGTCCTATCATCCTTATCCTTAATGAGGGCCGTCCTCGTATCATCAACGACATCGAGCCTCTTGCAACTGCTGTTGTAGATATCCTTCTTCCAGGTAACTATGGAGGTGATGCTCTTGCTGCATTGCTCTGCGGAGAGGAGAACTTCAGCGGAAGACTTCCTTTCACATATCCGAAGTTCACAAACAAGTTCGCTGTATATGACTACAAGTATTCTGAAAATCAGGGTGCGATGCTTGGAGCATACAATTACAGCGCTGAAATGGTGTGTCAGTGGCCTTTCGGACATGGAATGAGCTACACTGCGTTCAAGTATTCGAATCTGAAGGTCTCTGCGCAGGAGTTTGACTCAGATGATGTGATAAAGGTATCGGTAGACGTCACAAACGTCGGTGCCCGTGCCGGCAAGGAAAGCGTGCTTCTCTATTCTTCTGACCTTTATGCAAGCTGTACTCCGGACGTGCGCCGTCTGCGTGGCTTTGATAAGGTGGACCTTGATTCCGGTGAGACCGTTACTGTAGAGTTCACGCTTTCTGCAAAGGATCTTGCGTTTGCAGATTATTATGGAAAGTGGACCCTGGAGGAGGGAGACTTCGTGCTTACTGTGGGTAATCTTTCTCAGAAGATAAGATGTACGGAGACTGTTGTGTGGAACCAGCCTAATATTGATTGAAATGAAGGTACAGATAGTAAATAAATCAAAGTATCCGACTCCTGCTTATGCTACCGGGAAGTCGGCAGGAATGGATCTGAAGGCAAATATTGACGAACCTGTAACTCTTGCTCCTCTTGAAAGGGCGCTGATCCCTACGGGACTTTTCATCGCGCTTCCGGACGGTACCGAGGCTCAGGTGAGACCTCGCAGCGGTCTTGCTGCAAAATACGGTATTTCGGTTCTGAATGCTCCTGGAACCATAGATGCAGATTACCGCGGTGAAGTGAAGGTCATCCTTGTGAATCTGTCCAATGAGCCTTTCGTCGTGAATCCTGGTGAGAGGATTGCGCAGATGGTGGTGGCAAGATACGAGATGGTTGAGTGGGATGAGGTTGAGCTGCTTGATGATACAGAACGCGGCGAGGGCGGCTTTGGTTCTACCGGACGTCAGTAAAATTGAACAAGATGCAGATTATTGAGATTTATAATAAGTTCAAGGAGTGCGGCACGGTGACAACCGACAGCCGCACTCTTAAGGGAGGGGAGATGTTCTTTGCCCTGAAGGGAGAGAACTTTGACGGAAACGAGTATGCCCTGAAGGCGTTGGAAGCCGGTGCTGCGTATGCGGTGGTGAATGCTGATTCAGTTGCGGCGCAGTCGGACGACCAGCGTCTGATTAAGGTTGAGGATACTCTGAAGACCCTTCAGGAGCTTGCGAGATGGCACAGATCCATGACTTTTGTGGACGGAAAGCCTCTGACTGTCGTCGCCCTGACCGGTACAAACGGAAAGACTACTACAAAGGAGCTTATCCGTACTGTATTGTCGGTGAAGTATCAGGTCACCGCTACCGAGGGCAATCTGAACAACAGCATCGGTGTCCCTCTGACCCTTCTGAAGATAAATTCCGCTACACAGATCGCTGTGGTTGAGATGGGTGCAAGCCATCCCGGTGACATCAAGGAACTGGTCGATATAGCACTTCCTAATTTCGGTCTTATCACTAACGTAGGAAAGGCCCATCTTCTTGGATTTGGAAGCTTTGAGGGTGTCATGGCGACAAAGGGAGAGCTTTATGATTATCTCCGCAGGACTTCGGACAAGGTGTTCCTGAATGTGGACAATCCATATCTCTGCCGTATGGCATCGGAACGCAATCTCCAAAGCGATCCGGAGCGTCCTTATTCGCTTGTCATACCTTATGGCGTGCATTATCATGGATGGACGGTGCTTCCGTCCGATGCGGACCATCCTTATCTCCGCATAAGCCATCCTGACCATGGCGTGGTTTCTACGAACCTTGTAGGCTCGTACAATGCGGATAATGTGATGGCTGCCATTGCTGTCGGAAGCCGGTTCGGGGTATCTGTCGAGGATGCGGTCAAGGCTATAGAGTCCTATGTTCCGTCAAACAACCGTTCGCAGATGACAAAGACTGACAGGAATGTCCTTATCGTGGATGCATATAATGCAAATCCTTCAAGCATGGAGGTCGCGTTGAAGAACCTGGATTCGGTTGTTGCTGACAGGAAGGTTGCCATGCTTGGCGATATGCTCGAACTTGGAGAGGACTCGCAGATGCTCCATAAGGAGGTTGTCGACAGGCTCTTGTCCATGGGGCTGTCGCTTGTGTGCCTTGTCGGAAAGGAGTTCTCTGCTGTCTGCGAGGGCATGGATGCAGTCCGATGCTTCGAGTCGTCTGATGCTCTTGCAGAGTGGTTGAAGGCAAACCCTGTGGATGGGGCTACCGTTCTTGTCAAGGGTTCGCGCGGAACAAGGATGGAGAAAGTGATACCAGTGCTGTAGCTACTGTTTCGGAAATATTATGTGAAGCGACTTCTGGACGCATGGCGTGTTCGAGGTCGCTTTCGTTTTGCGGCCGCGGACCGATGGCGCAGACATCTGCAAGACCGCTTTTCTTCATGCTGTCTTCGTCCATGTCGACGATTCCGGCTATGGCAATGACGGGTACTCCGTATTTTCTGGCCCTGGCCGCAACACCGGATACGACCTTGCCTCTTGAGGTCTGGCTGTCAATCTTTCCTTCTCCTGTTATGATCAGATCAGCATCCCGGATCGCCTCGTCAAATCCTATGCTGTCCAGAACCATTTCAACTCCGCTGCGTAATCCTGCATTGAGGAAGATGTGGAATGCTCCTCCCAGTCCTCCTGCGGCTCCGGAGCCCTTTACTGTAGAGAGGTCGATGCCGAAGTCCCGGATAATGATTCTGCTCAGGCTCTGCATGCCTTCTTCCAGTACGGCGACTGTGTCTGGCGTTGCTCCCTTCTGCGGCCCGAAGACCGCAGCGGCCCCTTCAGGGCCGCAGAAGGGAGTCTCTACATCACATGCAATTATGAATTCGGATTCAAGCACTTCTTTAGGTACCATGCTTCCGTCTATGCCTGCAATATTGCAGATGTTTCCTCCGCAAAGACCGGTGATCGTCTGTCCGTCAGTGTCCATGAACCTGAACCCGAGGGCTTCCAGCATTCCTGTACCGCCGTCGTTGGTCGCACTTCCGCCGATACCTGTTATGAATCTTCTGCACCCTTTGCGGATGGCATCAAGAATCATTTCTCCTGTTCCGTATGTGGATGTCAGCAGAGGATTGCGTTCGGAAGGTTTGAGAAGGGTAAGTCCTGATGCCTGGGACATTTCCATGACTGCCGTTTTCTTTCCCTTGTCGTCTGTCATTCCGTATTCGGCCAGGATTGGTCTGCCCAGTGGGTCTGAAACAGTTGCAGTGACTGTTGTGCCTTTGAGTGTCCTTGTCAGCGAAGCGGCTGTGCCTTCGCCTCCGTCCGCGATGTCCAGACAGACTGTCCTGCATTCGGGGAATACTGATCCGATACCTTTGGCGGCCGCCTTTGCGACCTCCATAGATGATAATGAACCCTTGAACGAATCAGACGCTATGACAATCTTGCTCATGGTGCAAATATACAAAAAAAAGAGACGCATGATTGCGTCTCCTGAGTAGTCGGTAGGGGAATCGAACCCCTATTGCAAGATTGAGAATCTTGAGTACTAACCGTTATACGAACCGACCGTTTTATCGTTTGGGATTGCAAAGGTAGTGCTTTTTTCTTACAATCCAAATTTTTCTTCAGTTTTTTGCTGTTTTTACTTCAGAAAAACGAAGAATACAGCTAGAATCAGGCAGAAGAAGGCCACAAAATGGTTCCACTGGAGTGTCTGACCCTTGAACATTACCGTTACCATGACCGTAAATACCGTCAGGGAGATGACCTCCTGGATGATCTTCAGCTGCATGAGGTTGAACGGACCTCCGTTTTCCATGTATCCTATCCTGTTTGCCGGAACCTGTGCGCAGTATTCGAATAATGCGACTCCCCATGAGAACAGGATCACGAGAATCAGCGGCCAGCTTGTTGATATCTTCATTTCCTGAAGCTTGAGGTGGCCGTACCATGCGAATGTCATGAATACATTCGATGCTATGAGCAGGAGTATTGTCCAGAGTGCCTTCATTGTTGTGTCTGTTTGGGGTGCAAAAGTAATATTTAATTTGTAATTGCAGACATAAAACTTTACTTTTGCATGATTGTAAAAACAGATTGTCATGACACTGATCAAATCCATTTCAGGTATCCGCGGTACTATCGGCGGCAATCCGGGCGAGTCTCTAACTCCTCTGGATGTAGTGAAATTTACATATGCATATTGCGAGAAGATGAAGGAGCGCCGTCCTAAGGCTGATGGCGAGAGATATAAGGTTGTAGTAGGAAAGGATGCGCGTCTTTCCGGTGACATGGTCGAGCAGCTTGTCTGCGGAACCCTTGTTTCATGCGGAGTGGATGTCGTGAAGGCGGGTTTCGCTTCGACCCCTACCACAGAGATGGCCGTAGTCTTCGAAGAAGCCGACGGAGGCATCATCCTTACCGCTTCCCACAATCCTAAGCAGTGGAACGCCCTCAAGCTTCTTAACGAGAAGGGTGAGTTCCTCAATGCCGAGGAAGGAGCTGCAATCCTTGAGTGCGCCGAGCAGGAAAACTTTACATTCGCTGATGTTGATTCTCTCGGAGATATCGAGGAAAGGGATTTCACCGACGAGCATCTTGATGCAGTGCTTGCACTTCCTGCAGTCGATGTCGAGGCTGTACGCAAGGCCGGATTCAAGGTCGCTCTCGACGCTGTGAATTCCGTGGGTGGCATAATCATGCCAAGACTCCTTGAGCGTCTGGGTGTTGAGTGCGTATGCGTGAACTGCGAGCCTACAGGCCAGTTTGCCCATAATCCTGAACCGCTTCCTGCAAATCTTGTAGAACTTTCGGAGGCTGTCGTGGCAAACAAGGCTGACCTTGGCATTTCAGTCGATCCTGATGTTGACCGTCTTGCCCTCATCTGCGAGGACGGAAAGCCGTTCGGAGAGGAGTATACCCTCGTAAGCGTGGCTGATTACCTTCTGTCCCGTGTATACAATGAAGCTTTGGAGACAGGAAAGTCGATGGAGGAGATCGCTGCTCCATATGCGATGACGACTTCTTCGAACCTTTCTTCTTCGAGGGCTCTTCGTGATGTCACAGAGCAGTACGGCGGAGAGTATTTCGCTGCTGCGGTAGGTGAGGTCAATGTGACCACGAAGATGAAGGAATGCTGTGCGCTTATCGGCGGAGAAGGTAACGGTGGTGTGATCTATCCTGCACTTCATTACGGACGTGACGCGATGGTAGGAGTGGCTCTGTTCCTTACAAATCTGGCATACAAGAAGATGAAGGTGTCCGAGCTTCTTGCTGCATATCCTCAGTATGTGATCGCAAAGAACAAGATCGAACTTTCCGACAGTGCTCTTATCGATAAGATCCTTGACGAGATCAAGACCGCTTATGCTTCAGAGGATATCAATACCATCGACGGTGTGAAGATTTCTTTCGAGGCACGCAAGGAGTGGGTGCATCTTCGCCGTTCGAACACCGAGCCTATCATCCGCATCTACGCAGAGGCTGCCACCAAGGAGGCTGCCGATGCGCTTGCACAGCAGATTATTGATATTGCTAAAAAGATTATCGGATAATGTTTTCATTCAGGACCACACCTCTTGAAGACCAGTTGGACAAGGCTCTGCTTGAAGGTGGAGTGGGATTCTTCTGTACCCAGAACTGCTGGGATACGGAAAAGGGCAGATACAGATATGACATTTTCTATGAAAGGGGAAATCTGAGGAAGATATTCTCCCCTCGCGATACCGAGCTTACTCCGGATACTAACCATATCGAGTTCTCATATGAAGAGATCTATGGTCTCAACGCGGTGGTTGTGGATATCCAGGACGTGGGTTCGCGATACTTCAATTATACGAAGGATGTGTTCCGTCTGATGGATATCCTGAAATCCATGAATAATGAGGCTCCGTCTCTTTATATTGTGGACCATATCAATCCGGCCGGCAGGGTTGTGGAGGGAACGATGCCTTCGTCGGTGCAGGAAGACTTCGTTCCGAAGGTCGCGCACCGTCACGGCCTTACCCTGGGTGAGCTGGCTAATCTGTACTATCATGAGATCGGCGCCAAGTTCGCTCTGCATGTGATTTCAGCACTGGCTACTGATTCTAACAAGCAGCTGATGCCTTGGACTATCGCTCCTGCCTCTGACATTCCGGGCCTCTTCACATGTGACATGTACAGCGGTGGAGGACTTTGGAACAATACCAACATTTCTCCGGCTATCGGTACTGCACGTCCATATGAATATATAGGCGCCCCATTTGTGAAGACCGCTTTCTCCGAGAATGTGCCTTTGGCTGACGGTGTCATGCTTCGTCCTTGTTCGTTCACTCCGTCATGCGGTAGATACGAGGGCAAGAAGTGTTTCGGCTATCAGATCATGCTTGAACCGGGTGCCGAATACCATTCGTTCCTGCATACTGTCCATCTGATGAGATATTTCAAGGACAGATATGATGAGTTCTGTCTTGAGGAAGGTTTCGAGGCAAAACTTTCGGATCAGGTGATTCTGGACTATATAAATGGTGCCGGTGCCTTCGAGGACATTAAGGAACATGTGAAGGTCGAGGAACAGAAATGGATCCGCAAGGCGAAGAAATTCACACTTTATGAAGACCTGCCTTATAGAATCAAATAATGGTCATAGCTACTCCGTGACCCCCTGTTCCCTTGGGGACGTCCCCCCCCTAGCCGGGGTGGCATGTCACTTCCGTATCTATGACACATTATTTGAAGAAAAATATCATAAAGTGTTGGAGTTTTGAGAAAAACGCTGTACATTTGCCGCGCAAAAATAGTTAACTAATTTTTTATAACGTTATGAAGAAAGGTATACATCCCGAAACCTACCGTCTTGTAGCTTTCA
>JAZNAW010000040.1:0-3615 GCA_045586745.1 Candidatus Cryptobacteroides sp. | reverse complement strand
CAGCCATCTTGTCGATAGTCAGCCACACAGTTTCATTCGACAGCACAACCTCAATCGCAGTCTGCCCATCAACAGTCTGATACATCAGAATATTACCTCTTTCTTCCATAATTCATTCACCTGATTCTGATTACTCAGGCTCAAAGCAAAGATACAAATTTCTTCTTGACATCAGATATGTCAATAATATTTATCATCTCACTCAGACACGATACCCGGTGAGTGCTGTTTATCTGAAAATTACTTCCGCATTTGGTGATGAGACAAACGCCATACACATCTATCTCTGCGTTGACGATTTTTCACAACTATTTCATTGTCTCCTTCTGAAAGGATGACATTTTCCCATACTATCACATTGACTTCATCCGGATATGACTTGCCATAGCTCTTTCCGTTTACGAATAGTTCAGCAGGACCACTGTTGCTGAATGCTCGTACCGTGGTCTCCGGCTTTGTCCTTTCAACATTCCTGCGTCCCTCAATATAGAGGATCTGTTCGTCTTTATTCCAGTTGGCCTTATAGAAATAGAAGGCATCTTTCTTGATTTTTCTGTCGTAGGATACAAGTCCCTTATCATTTCTTCCTGGGATTGTGCCTTCCCTGCGTCCGGATGACCCGAAATCAAACAGCACCCAGATAAAGTTACACCAGAGGTGTTCCCTGTCTTTCAGGATTCTCCAGTTATTTATATGATATTCGGTCTGCCAGTTCTCAGGGTGCCACTGTCCCCAAGGTTCAGGATGGATAAGGTCTTCCGACTGTTGAAACACGTCAGCACCGGCTCCATATTCGCTTATACCCATACAACGTTCCGGATGACCGGCGTGCTCTTTGTCTACCCAATCAGCCATGTCTTCAAAACGATTTCCATACCATCCGAAATACTTGTTGAATGCTATATAGTCCGGGTATCCGTTGAACCTGTCATTCTGGTTGCTGGCTCCCATCGTTGGGCGGGTAGTGTCCAGTTCATGAGCCAGGGCGTTGAGTTCAGCAACAATTTCATTGACGTCTTCCATCCAGCCTGAGTTTGCCTCATTGAACAAGCCCCAAGAAAGGATTGATGGATGATTGTAGTATTGGTATATCAGTTCCTTCAACTGAATCAATAAGTTCTGACGATATGCCGGATTACTTATGAAGATATTGACAAACGGTATCTCAGTCCATGCAACCATTCCTCGTTCATCCATAAGATGATATATTTCGCGAGAGTGTGGATAATGAGCTAGTCTCAATGCGTTGCATCCCATTTCTTCTGCAATGTCAAGATCTTCGGCGAAATCATTGCCGCGGTATGCATTGGCCCTTTCAGCACGGTCCTGATGGACATTCGCTCCGTTGAGTCTGTATGGATGTCCGTTCAGGAAAAAGCCTTTGTCGGGATCGGCATGATAATATCTTAGTCCGATACGTTCAACACGACGGTCCACCTCACGGCCATCTTTTGTCAAGGTTACCACACCTTTGTACAGATGAGGGTCTGCCTTGCCGTTCCAAAGATGAGGGTTCTCTACTTCAAGTCTGACATCAGTCCTACCTTCCTTTTTAAATTCCGTGCTTGCGCCTGAAGCTATCATCTTGTCTCCGTCATATATGCAACAAGTTACTGTATAGCCGTCAAAAGAACCGTCTTCGCTCAGAATCCTGGTTTCCACATCAATGACTGCCAGATGTTCTGTAACGGATGTCTGCTTGAAAAACACACCTGATGAAGCGTAAAAGTCCGGATTGATACAGGTTTTCTCTGTCACGATCAAATCCACACCACGATAAAGACCACCATATATGTTGAAATCGCCACTTAATGGAGCGACCTCGGTCGTATGTGTATTATTTACGCGGATATGAAGAAGATGTTTTTTTCCAGGAGTCACAAATGGCGTAAGGTCAGCGACGAACGCCGTGTAACCACCACGATGCTGGGTAACGAAATGATTGTCGATGAATACATCCGCAATCGTCTGAGCAGCATTCACGAGAAGATAGTAGCGTTTGCCGGCAAGAGTTTCAGGTATGGTCAGTTCGTGTGCATATGTGCACATCCCCCGGTAATACTCCCGGTTTCCAAACATAGCATCGGAAGCATTCCATGTATGTGGAAGATCAACAGCCTCTCCGGCATCCATTGATCTCAATTCTACTCCTTTTCTAAAGCGCCAACCTTTATTCAGAGACAAGGTGTCAGCAGCATTTATGGAAATACAGACACATACGAGAAATGAGGACAATAAAAACCGTTTCATATATAATATTAATGTAAGGTCCATGGAATAAGTATTGCGATGCTTTCAAGAGACAAAATTAATAAAAATTAACCATAGGTAGATGACTTCTGCAAACTGTGGACAGACAGAGTGAGGAAATTGATGTCATCGGCCAGAAAACAGGGCCTTTTCTTGGCCGTGAAGGATAAAATGATAGCACTAGCCAGAAATAGAGGCGTTTTTATGGCCGTGGAGAGGACAGACAAAAAAGAGACACCCTCGAAAGGATGTCTCCGTAAAGTATTGAGATATACTCGATTACTTATTCAGCGCAGTAGCAACGTCAACGGCGCAAGCAACTGTACAACCTACCATCGGGTTGTTACCGATTCCGAGGAATCCCATCATCTCAACGTGTGCTGGAACTGATGATGATCCAGCGAACTGTGCGTCAGAGTGCATACGGCCCATGGTGTCGGTCATACCGTATGAAGCCGGACCTGCTGCCATGTTGTCTGGGTGAAGGGTACGGCCTGTACCACCACCTGATGCTACTGAGAAGTATGGCTTGCCTGCGAGCACGCGCTCCTTCTTGTAAGTACCTGCTGTAGGGTGCTGGAAACGTGTAGGGTTTGTAGAGTTACCAGTGATCGATACGTCTACACCCTCGTGCCACATGATAGCTACACCCTCGCGTACGACGTCTGCACCGTAGCAGTTGACCTTTGCACGTGGACCGTCGCTGTAAGGGATGCGGCGTACTTCCTTGAGCTCACCGGTGAAGTAGTCGAACTCAGTCTGTACATATGTGAAACCGTTGATACGTGCGATGATCTGAGCTGCGTCCTTACCGAGACCGTTGAGGATCACGCGGAGAGGCTCCTTACGTACCTTGTCAGCCTTTGCTGCGATCTTGATAGCACCCTCAGCTGCTGCGAATGACTCGTGACCTGCGAGGAATGCGAAGCACTTTGTCTCCTCACGGAGAAGCATAGCTGCGAGGTTACCGTGGCCGATACCTACCTTACGGTCGTCAGCTACTGAACCTGGGATACAGAATGCCTGGAGACCGAGACCGATAGCCTCAGCTGCCTCAGCAGCATTCTTGCAGCCCTTCTTGATTGCGATCGCGCAACCTACTACATAAGCCCACTTTGCGTTCTCGAAGCAGATTGGCTGAGTCTCCTCACATGTCATATAAGGATCAAGACCATACTGATCGCAGATTGCGTTTGCCTCCTCGATGGAAGCGATGCCGTTCTCGTTGAGAACTGCGAGGATCTGATTGATACGACGATCCTGGCTTTCGAATTTTACTTCTCTAATCATAGTCTTTCCTCCTTATTATTCGTGACGTGGGTCAATGTATTTAACTGCACCGGCCTCCTCAGAGAAACGGCCATA
>JAZNAW010000039.1:0-9711 GCA_045586745.1 Candidatus Cryptobacteroides sp. | reverse complement strand
GCTCCATATCAACAACTGTGGTAACGTGCCTACAGACATCTACGGTGTAGAGGGTATTCCTCATCTGATGCTGATCGGCCCTGACGGAACCATCCTCAAGCGCGGTTTCCATGGCCTCGAGGGTATCCAGGCCGCTGTTGCTGAGTATATAAAGTGACAGTAAAAGAGAAGATAGCATTGTTTCCACATTCCCCCGGTGTCTACAGGTATTATGACGCCGAGGGGAATGTGATATATGTGGGTAAGGCAAAGGACCTGCACAAGAGGGTTGCGCAGTATTTCGTGCCGGCAGAGAGGCTGACGCGGAAGACGGCCGTGATGGTATCCAAGATTGCAGATGCCGAATACACTGTGGTAGATACCGAGGCGGACGCTCTCCTGCTTGAGAACAATCTCATCAAGCAGTTCAAGCCACGATACAATATCCTTCTGAAGGATTCGAAGACTTATCCTTGGATATGTGTAAGTGCCGAGGACTTCCCCCGTGTATATCTTACCCGAAGGATGGTCCGTGACGGATCCAGATACTTCGGTCCGTACAGCAGTGTGGTGCATGCCCGTAACCTTGTTGAATTTTTCCATAGTGTATATCCGCTCCGTACATGCAGGCATAAGATAACGTCAGATGTCATACTTCGCGGAAAAATACGCCCTTGTCTGAATTTTCATATAAAGAAATGTCTCGGATGCTGTGTGGGCGGCATCTCGCAGAGGGAATACAATGCGAACATAGAGGAGATCGTGAAGCTTCTGCGTGGAGGAGGCAGGGAGATGATCCAGCATTACAAGGCACTGATGACAGAGGCGGCCCAGGCCATGGACTTCGAACAGGCGCAGGCATACAAGGAGAAGATGATGTCGCTGGAGCAGCATTACAGCAAGTCGGTGATCGTGAATTCGACTGTAGGCGATGTGGATGTCTTCTCTCTCCTGATTGATGGACAGGAAGCATTCGGAAACTTCATGCGCATAAGGGGAGGTGCGGTGGTCCAGTCCCTCAATCTGGGATTCAAGCTCATGATTGAAGAACCGCAGGAGTCCGTGCTTGCTATGTTCATAGGCGAGATCCGGGCTAAATTCGGGGACCTGTCTCATGAGGTGATCGTCCCGTTCCTGCCGGATATGGATATGGAAAACACCGGATTCCGGGTACCGGTCCGAGGAGATAAGCTGGCTTTGCTGGAATTGAGTGTACGCAACGCCAAGGAGATGCGTCTGAATGCCCTGAAGCAGCAGGAACATAAAGATCCTGATGCGTATAAGAATATGGTGATGGAATCTCTCCGGAAGCAGATCGGCATGAAGGAACTTCCGGTGCATATAGAATGTTTCGATAATTCGAACATTCAGGGAACGAATCCGGTTTCGGCATGTGTGGTGTTCAGGGATGCCGTGCCTTCGAAGAAGGACTACCGCCATTTCAAGGTAAAGACCGTTGTCGGCGCCAATGACTATGCTACAATGAAGGAGGTCGTCAACCGAAGATACTCCAGGATGATGGAAGAAAATCCTGAAGACCTGCCGCAGCTGATAGTAATTGACGGAGGAAAGGGGCAGCTGGCCTTCGCATACGAAGCTCTTGCAGAACTGGGACTGACGGATAAGGTGACTTTGATCGCATTGGCGGAGCGCATGGAAGAAGTATATAGGGTAGGGGACCCGTATCCTATGTTCATAGACAGGAATTCTCCCGCCCTGAAGGTCCTTCAGCAGATTCGTGACGAAGCCCACAGGTTCGGAATAACCTTCCATAGAAAGCTCAGGAGCAAGGCGCAGATAGAGTCTGCCTTGCGTGGAATAAAAGGTGTCGGAGAAAAGACCGAGCAGCGTCTCCTTCTGCGCTTCGGCAGCGTTGCACGCATCGCTGCAGCTTCAGTCGACGAACTGGCAGGACTTGTAGGCCGCTCCCTCGCTGAAACTATCCTTAAAGAATTATCCAGATAACAACAGAACTGACAAATGAAAAACAAAGTATTGTCATACTACGATTGGTTCCTGATAGTGGGAGTCACCGCATCCAACATTCTCTACACTGCCTTGAGCGGAAATGTGGATATAGTAGGTTCAATAGCAGGAATAGCAGGTGTGCTATGCGTTGTCCTTGTGGCAAAAGGAAGTATATGGAACTATCTTTTCGGCCTGGTCAATGTTTCGATGTATGCCTATATATCTTATAAGGCGTCTCTGTACGGAGACGCGGCCTTGAATGCTCTGTATTATCTTCCTATGCAGTTCATAGGATGGTGGCAGTGGCGGAAAAGGGGAGCTGCGGTGTCTCAAACTGAAGCGGAAGGAAAGGGAGTGCAGGTGAAGGCACGCAGGTTTTCATGGAAGCAGCGTGCCATCCTTGTTTCAGGTTGTGCGGCTGCAGTCGTGGCAGGAGGCTTTCTCCTCAGTTATCTTGGAGATCCTCAACCTTTTAAGGACTCCACCACGACGGTATTGAGTATTGTGGCGCAGGCTTTGATGGCTCTGGCATTCATGGAACAGTGGTTCCTATGGATAATAACAAATATTGTAAGTGTGGTGATGTGGGTTGTCTGTATGATGAGAGGAGACGCTCATGCCGCCGTGATGGTGATCATGTGGGTTTTCTATCTCCTTAATTCGATCAACGGATTAAGAGTCTGGATGAAGCTGAGCAGACCAATAGTGGATTAAATTTTCTTTTTTCGTTTTTTTTTATTTAATTTGTACCGTTTTTAGCGCAAATACGTGTATAAAAGATACTAAATTATTAACTAAAATTTTAAAGTTATGGCTAATATTGCAGAAGACGTAAAGGCAATCATCGTCGAGAAATTGGGCGTTGATGCGTCTGAAGTTACTGAAACAGCTAGCTTCACTAATGATCTTGGTGCTGATTCACTTGACATTGTAGAACTTATAATGGACTTCGAGAAGAAGTTTGATATTGAGATCCCGGATGTAGACGCTGGTGACAAGATTTCTACTGTAGGTGATGCAATCAAGTATATCGAAGGCAAGGTAAACGAGTAATAATTTTGTCTTAAATAACAAAATCACGGGCAGGTCGATCGACCTGCCCGTGATTTTATTGATATGTGTCCTGCTTATTCAGCTGATTTAGGCGCTGAGAACACAATCTTAAGATGAGGTTTTGCACCGGATGCCAGAGGGCCGTTGAGTGTGGCGCTGTAGAATCTGTCCTTGTCAAGTTCTGTCACAAATTCTTCGGTTGAGGAACTGCTGCTGTACATGCTTGAATAATATGCCATCATGGCGTAGTTATAATAGTTGCTGTAACCGTAACCGCCATAACCATATCCATAGCCGCCATATCCGTATCCGCCATAACCGCCGTAACCATAACCATACGGGTCATACATCATGTTGTTATAGTATGAATTATAGTAGAGGTTGTTGTAGTAATCGTCGTAACTGCTGTCATATGTTGTGTCCTCTACCAGTTCATCCGCCATTATCAGGAACCAGATGTCATACTTTTCGATGTTCTTGCTGTAATCAGGATCGTTCCTGTCGAGTTTGAGGATTTCCTGAACATGGTGGCTTATGTCAGGCGAGTACATGCTTAAAGACCTGTTTATCTCACCCTGGTTCTCGGTGCTGATGCTTGAGTCGGTAAGACCTGCATATGTCACGTAAGTTCCGTCTGTGCTATGTAGCCTTACTGTCGGACTAAGTATCTGCGGATATTTGTCCAGAAGTGCATAATCACCGTCTACGTCATAAGGAAGAACTATGGTCGCTTTGTTTACCACTACCTGAGCGAGATCTATTATGCCTTCTGCCATTATCTGCTGTTCCAGGATCTGCTTTATCTCTTCGGCCTTCACAACAGGCTTGAGCCCTCCTCCTCCTTCTACATAGATCTTGTCAGTGGCTACGACTCCGCTTTTGTATATCTCGGAAGTCTCATGGTCACTGGCATTGAATGCGAACTGGTTAGGATAAGATATGTTTCCGTCATCGTCAATCTTTACGAAGTCTCCAGGTCCGAACAGGAATATGAAGGAGGTGTCCACCGGCTCGTCAGAATAATCGTATCTGGCTGTGAACTTAAGTTCTGCATAGTTTCCTGCAAGGTATCCGTTACTGTTGTCCACGCCTATACGGAACATGTTGATTCGTCCGCCTGCTCCCACTGGTGTGTCGGTTCTGAAATAGATACCAGGCACATATTTGAGGAAATGGTCAACGCTGTCCATCTGTCCCGCTTTCTGGGCGGCATCGATCTGCTTCCACACCTTGTTCGCGTATTCCAAGCTGAAATCAAATGAAAGGGAGTCTCCACCTGAATATACCGGAGTTCCGGCAGTAATCCTGCTTTGGAGGTCTACGAATTCATTGAGGACCTTAGGATCAGAAAGGGAGCTTGTATAGATAATTGTTGAATCCAGCGGTTTCTTGAGTTCGGATACATATACGTTCTGCAGTATCCTCTGCTCATTGTCATATACGGTCGAGAGGGTGTCCCTGACTGCTGTGAAATGGAACTGCCTGATCTTTGTGTCTTCTCCGAAATCAAGAGTGTCCCAGATAGGTACCAGGGTAATGCTTGAAGTCTTTGAGGTTGTTCCGAGTACGCTGCCGTCATTGACCGCGCCGAATGTGAAACGTGTCGTGCTGTAACCTGAAAGGCTGTCTGCCATCTGCAGTCTTATGTTCTCAAGCACTGCAGGTTCCTGTGGAAAGACGTCCCATTTCTGGTCGGTAGGGATGAGATTCTCTCCAAGTTCCTCGTTTATTGTAATACATGATGCAGAGCCAAGCAGTATCGCACCGAAAGCCGCCAGGCGGCAGACTCTGCTTAAAAGGGAATGATTCATTATTATAAATTATCGTAAAAACTGTTGTATACTTCTATGTATGAGCCGTCTTCGATAGCCTTTGCGTCATATGGTACGGACGGACATCCTTTTCCTTTGCAGAAGGCGACTATCTCATCAGGAATGTCTTCTGCACCGAAAATGATACCGTCTGAATATTCTATGGCCAGCTTCGCAAGATTTGTGCCATCTGATCCGGACATTACCTTCATGTCATCTTCGCAGATACCGCCAAAGAGTATTCTTTCCTTGAAGTCTTCAGGGAATTCTGCAGGAGTGTCGTCGTAGATAGAGAGTACGATCTTGCTGTTCGAGAAGATAGGGTCATCGACATATGCCTTCTTGAGATATAGCGGCAGAACCTGTGAAATCCAGCCCTGGCAATGGATGACATCCGGAGCCCAGCGAAGTTTCTTTACGGTCTCAAGCACACCTCGGGCGAAGAATATCGCCCGTTCTCCATTGTCCTTGAAGAATTCTCCCTTATCGTCGTAATAGACGCTTTTACGATGGAAGTAATCTTCATTGTCTATGAAGTATACCTGCATTCTTGCAGCCGATATCGATGCCACCTTGATCACGAGCGGTCTGTCGACATCGTTGATCACGATGTTCATGCCGGAAAGGCGTATGACTTCATGCAGCTGGTTCTTACGTTCGTTTATACATCCGTATCTTGGCATGAATGACCTTATTTCCTTCTTTCTTTCCTGTATGCCCTGAGGAAGGAATCTTCCGATCTTGGCAATAGGAGACTCCGGAAGATACGGGAATATCTCCGAATTGACGAAAAGGACTCTTTTGACTGAATTTCCCATAGCGGTAATTTTTAGTGACAAAATCTCTACAAAGATAATAATAATTTTTTGATAAATAGTTATCTTTGACCCCGATTGGATTTGATGTATGAGTTCGACAGATAATAAACTGATGCGCCGCAGGCTAGCAAACGCCTATCTTTCCTCGGTGATAAGCATAAGTCTTGTGCTTCTGCTTGTCGGTGTCGCGGCTATGCTTCTTGTCAACGCGAAAAGCGTTTCCGATTACTTCAAGGAGAACATGCAGGTTACTGTCATGATGAAGCAGGATGTTTCGGATGAGGCCGCAATGGATTTTCAGGCGGATCTTGATGATGAACGTTTCATAAGAAAGTCGGTGTTTGTCTCAAAGGAGCAGGGAATGAGGGAGATGGCGGATATGCTGGGCGATGACTTCCTCGATGTTTTCGAGACATCTCCGATACCTGTGTCCATAGATGTGACGCTTAAGGCGGAATATGTGTCTGCGGACAGTCTTGAAATGGTCAGGAACGAGATTGCCGTCTCTCCTCTTGTGGATGAAGTCGTATATCAGAGCTCGCTTGTGGATGCCTTGAACGCCAATCTCAACAGGATTTCAGCGGTTCTGGGTGTGTTCATCACATTGCTCCTGTTCATTTCCTTCGTTCTGATAAACAATACCGTGAGACTCAATGTATATGCCCGCAGATTCACCATCCATACAATGAAGCTGGTCGGCGCGACAAGGTCGTTCATACGTGCTCCGTTTCTGGTTCAGGCAGTCTTTCAGGGTGTGTTTGCTGCATTCATAGCGATAATCGCCCTTATTGCCATGATGTATTTCATGAGGAGCGAGTTCCAGCAGCTTTTCGAGATATTCAGGCTTGACCTCTTGCTTACGGTGATAGGCATCGTACTTGCTTCCGGAATAGTAATATGTCTTGCAAGTACGTGGCTTGTGGTGAACAAGCTGGTTTCACTTAAAAAAGATGAACTTTATTATTGATGATAAAATGAAAAACAATCCTAAAATGGCAATTACCCCGAAAGGGTTGAGATATCTTCTGATCGGTCTTGTCGTGATGGTTTCGGGTTATATTCTTATGACCGGAGGCGGCAGTACGGACCCGGAAGTCTTCAATTATGACATGTTCGATTTCCGCCGCATGGTTGCTGCCCCTGTTGTGATCATTCTGGGAATCGTGATAGAGGTGGTTGCGATAATGCGTGTCTTCAAGGGTAGGGAGGAGGAATAGATATGGAGTGGTTTGAAGCGGTGTTGCTTGGACTTATCCAGGGACTTACGGAATTTCTTCCGGTAAGCAGCAGCGGTCATCTGGAAATCGGTAAGGTTCTGCTCGGAGTGGAGACGACGGACGATCTTCTGTTCACGACGATGGTCCATGCTGCGACGGTTTTGAGCACGATCGTTGTGTTCCGCAGCCAGATATGGGACCTTCTCAAAGGTTTCTTCTGCGGGATCAAGGACTGGAAGATTGCAGAAAACGAAGCAGGAAAGAAGGTCTTTGTTTGCAACGATCAGACAGACTATCTGTTCAAGATAGCTCTTTCCATGATTCCGGTCATGATAGTAGGACTAGTCTTCAAGGATAGTGTAGAAGCCCTTTTCGGTTCGATCCATGTGGTAGGTGTAGCGCTTGTCGTCACAGCGCTTCTTCTCTTCTTCTCGGACTATGCTTCGCGTCCGGACCGCAAGTCCATCTTCCCTGCGAACAGTTATCGCAACGGCATATCATACTGGCAGGCCTTTGCCGTAGGACTTGGTCAGGCTTTTGCTGTCGTTCCCGGACTGTCCCGCTCGGGTACCACGATTTCCACCGGTCTTATCTGCGGCGTAAGAAGGGATGTGATGGCCCAGTTCTCTTTCCTGATGGTCCTTGTACCTATTCTGGGAGAGACCTTCCTGGAACTGGTCGGAGGAGAGTTCGGAGCTTCGTCTGTCGGAGCGCTTCCTCTTGTCCTTGGCTTTGTTTCGGCATTCCTTTCAGGATTTTTCGCATGCAAGGTAATGATAGCGCTTGTAAAGAAAGCCAAGCTCAGCTGGTTCGCGCTTTATTGTCTTGTTGCGGCAGTCTGCATCTTCATTTTCGCTTGATCCATGAAAACATACTTTGTATCAGACGTCCACCTTGGTCTTCAGGTCGCCGATCCGGCAGGTCGTGAACGCCGTTTCGCTGATTTTCTCCGGAGTCTTCCGGAGGACACGGAGGCCGTATACCTGCTTGGTGACATCTGGGACTTCTGGT
Source organism: Candidatus Cryptobacteroides sp. (assembly GCA_045586745.1). Classification (GTDB taxonomy): domain Bacteria; phylum Bacteroidota; class Bacteroidia; order Bacteroidales; family UBA932; genus Cryptobacteroides. The sequence goes on along the minus strand of JAZNAW010000039.1, from coordinate 1,854 downwards.
ATGAGTATCGTGATGTCGTGCCTAAAGGTTATATAAGAGTGTTCGCTGCCCTGCAGGAACTGATGGAAAGAGGGGTGAAGGTTTATTTCTTCGAGGGTAACCACGACATATGGACATATTCCTATTTTGAGGAACTGGGAATGGTGAAGCTGACCCAGCCTGCACTTGTGGAGATCGGAGGAAAGAAATTCTGCCTTGGCCATGGCGACGGTCTCGGACCGGTACCTTTCGGGTACAGATTCCTTCGCGGCATGTTCCATAGCCGTGTGACGCAATTTCTGTTCAGTCTTCTCCATCCGTGGCTTGCCTTTCGTTTCGGAAACGGATGGTCGAAGAACAACCGCCTGGCCCATGATCAGGAATATGTATTCAAGGGAAAGGACGAGCCTTTGTACAAGTTTGCCGAGGAGTTTGCGCAGACCCACGAAGTGGATTACTTCATCTTCGGACATTATCATGCGGACGTGCACATGACTCTGCCGTCCGGAGCGGAATTCCATGTCCTGAAGGACTGGATGCATTCGTCCCCTTATCTGTATTTCTCCGGAATAGGCATTTCAGGAGGATCCTTCCAGAACAGCGACCAGTAAAGCGCTGGAAAATCTCCACTTTCCCAAAGCTTCACAAGTTCTTCGGTCGCCAGATCTTCTCCTTCGGGATCATATGGCTTCTTAAGGTCGGAGCCGAAAATCTTCGCTATGCCCTGCCAGAATCCGGCGGTGATTCCGCTCTTGTATCCCTTTATTATGTCATACGAGGATTTGCCCACCTCCCTGTCCACCAGTTTCATTATCAGGGTTCCCTGGCTTACGGTCAGCTGTCTCATCTGTCCTTCGAACACATCGAAAAGTTCCTTCTGGACCTGACTGATGTATTTTTCGCGCTTTACGCCCTTGAGCCTGTCAGCGGCGATTGTGCTGTCTGCTTCCAGAACCAGTTTCCTTGCCACCAGGGCGTAGGGATAAGCCTTGCTGAAATTGTGCACCAGACGATAATATTCTCTCCATTCACGCCCTTTCTGTTTGGGAATCCGTGAATATATCTTTGAGGCGGTTATCGTGTCGTAATAGACGGTGTCCTCTCCCTCGACGAAGAAGGGCAGCATGCCGTCCTTGTCCTGTTCATGCAGTTCGGCATCTGTCTGTATGCTGCTTCTCACTTCCTGTACGGAAACCTTCTCCTTTTTATCCGCCTTCCGCTTCTTCCCCCATCTCTGGGCATGACATTCCTCTGCCCCAGCCGATAATATGGCAAGTGCAGTCAGAAAAGTCGATATGAGCCTCAATCCGTTTTTCAAAGTTTCTTGTACTGACCTTCGTATTGTCAGAGACGCAAATGTAGCAAAAACCTCCCTTCCCTGCAACCCACCCCGTCGTTTCTGGTTCTTTATCCTCCTCTTGATTCAACTTACATCCTTACTATTAATACATTACATAAAATCACCTACGGCATCTGCCGCAGGCGATTTTCAGGAAGTTGCTGATTGTAAGTATGTTGGGTGTTGCCTTCTACAGCTGAGCAAGCGGTTGTTCTTGTGTGGTATTTCAGGGGGCGTGCCAAAGTCGATTTGTGGGAAATCGGCGTCGGTCGAAAATGAGTGCATATTTTTTTTAACAGAGTTTGTAAGTGCGTGAAAATACGCACTTTAACTCATTAAAAAACTGGTCGAAAATATTGCGAAAAAATTAAAATATAGTTTGCAATTCAGAAAAATTTTGTATCTTTGCAACCCGTTAATTGAGGACTACTACGCCCAACCAGCTGATTCTCAATTAATTAGGGAAAACAGAAAGTTTTAATCCAAAAGTAATAGAAAAATGTTACAACCAAAGAAAACAAAATTCAGAAGGCAGC
>JAZNAW010000038.1:0-2192 GCA_045586745.1 Candidatus Cryptobacteroides sp. | reverse complement strand
TATGTCGTTGTTCATACAGCTGTTCTGCTCCGAGCGGTATACTCCTCTGTTGTGCATGAAGCCGCCTTCGAATACATCTACGAATTCGCTGTATTTCTCATGGAAGATGAGATGACTCCAAGGAACCTCGCTCATCTTTCCTGTGAGGGAGAGGTTGTCGTACCAGCCGAGTGAATGCGCTCCGTAAATTGCATCGCTATGGCCGCAGCAAGTACAGCCGCATGCGTCGATAAAGGTGTTGTGGTATATGTACTCGTCACCGAGCTTGCCAAATCCGTGTCCACCGGCTTCGTGCTGGATGACTCCTCTGAAATCGTAAGGGTAGCCATAGTCACTCATAGGACAGTACGCAATGGCAAATCCTTCATCCCACATGTAGCAGATTCCACCGTAATCATATGTGTTAGGCACCATGATCACAAGGGTCTGGTTGAGATTCTCTGCAGATACATTCGGAGCATTGCATATATAATCGATGATCATCTGGTTGTCGCTGTCATTACGACCTCCGAGAGTGACACCACCTTTGGCGGTAGTATTGAATCTGTTGTAGATGATAGTATTCACGCTTCCCACACCGGATTCTGGAGATACGGATACTGCAGTATATACGTTGAAGTAATCCTTGTAAGTCCTGTAAGGCTCGATGTCGAAGAAATGTCCGTAGGCCTCAGTGACATTTTCCATCAGCTTGCCTTCGCTGATGTCCTTGGCGTTGTAGCCGTCGCCGAGAAGGACTATGTTTATCTTTCCGTTGCCTTTTGTCGCCTCCTGCAAGGTTATGAACTCGTCCTCGGCATATTTATAGTCATATTGTGTAACCTTGCAGCGGGTACGGTAGTCCTTGCCTTTTAACATGAATACCACTTCTCCTTCGCGTGGCTCGGATCCGGCAGGCATTTCAGCGAATGTAAGCTTGATCTCGCTCTTTCCTGTGCCGCTTGTCTTGTCGAGGGTCACCCAGTCAGGCTGGCTCTCCACATACCACTCGTCGTCTGCAGTCAGAACGAGGTCGCGAGTTACAGAAGTATTTATGGCCGTGGCCATCGAAGGACGGATCACGAGGTTGCGGTAAGCCGAAATCCTCTTGAAGTCCTTCCATCCTGTGGCAGCCTGATACTGTTGTATGGCTGATTCCGGAACTTCGAGGGTGAAATTGTCTTTTGCTACACCATGAAAAGCGCCATCCTGAACATATGCAGGGATTGTTCCCTTGCAGACAATGCGGCCGATATAGAAATTGTTTTCAAATACTCCATATTGTGCGCCATCATAGTCATTGACTTCATATCTCAGACTTTCAAGTCCTTCAGGAAGGATGTAACCTTGTGCACCACAACTTGTGAACGCACCTCCACCGATTGAAATGACATTTTCAGGGATTACTATGGTTCCCATCAGACGCCAGTTATATGCAAATGCAAATTTACCGATGGTCTGGAGATTTTTCGGAAGAATAAGTTCTCCGGAAAAGTCGTCATTGTAGAATGTATATGGTCCCACGACCTCCAGTTCTTTTGGAAGTCTGAGTTCTCCCTTGAATCCGTTATTGGCGAAAGCATTGTTGCCGATAGTCTTGATTCCATCATGGAGTGAGAGTGTACCACCCAACCAACAGCCTTCAAAGCATGATTCAGGGATGTCTGTGACACCTTGAGGAATGGTCAAGGCTCCGGTAAGGTTCTTACAGCCCTGAAATGCAGATGCTCCGATCTTTATAAGATTGTCAGGAAGTCTCAATTCTCCATAAAAGTTTACACAATTGAGGAAGGTGCCGAGTCCGATCTCGACTACGCTGTCTGGAATTATCAGTTCACAGACAAAGTTGCAGTTCTTGAAAGCACCGTCCCAGTAACTTGTATATCCTTCTGCTGATCCGATTCTTTTAAGTGTTGATGGAAGAGTCAGTGTACCGGTGAGGCTTGAACAATCAGCAAATGCTGCGTGGCCGATTTCTTCTACTCCTTCAGGTATTGTCAAGGAACCGGAAAGATTATGACATTCGGCAAATGCTCCTCCATTGCCACCGGAATGACCTGAAATATATTTAAGTTTGTCAGGAAGAACCAATGAAGTGAGACTTTCCTTCTTGTTCATTGCAAGTGCCGGAATCTCATCGTCCCTATTCGGCTCATAATGCATATTCTCACCTAGGTCTCCTCCTTCTCCAGCGACAATTATGACTTCCTTGA
>JAZNAW010000037.1:0-64503 GCA_045586745.1 Candidatus Cryptobacteroides sp. | reverse complement strand
CTGCTCGTCCTGAGCTGCTGCGTTCTGTGCAGAAAAGGCCATAACGCCCATTACTGCCAAAAACATGAAAATTTTTTTCATAATTGTTTTTGTGTGTTTGATTAATTTAAAGTTATTGAATTGTTATTAGTTAATATTCTGTACTTTACGAATGGACGCTATATGCCCACCCTTAAAATTCGGTGCAATTTAGCAAAATATTTCCAATTGACAATATTTATTTTGATATTTCGCCACGCAAATCCATTTCAAGACCTGCTTTGACCTCTTCGTTGGTCTCGAATACTCCCAGCAGATAGAACAGTTTCCCGAGCGCACTCTCCGTTGTGCTGTCATATCCGTTGATGACTCCTGCAGCCTTGAGGCTCTTGCCCGTCGCATACAGGTCCATGTTCACCTTGCCGGCAACGCATTGAGTGACATTGAGAAGGATCTTTCCTCTTTCCGATGCCTCCCTGACTATGGATACGAACCAGTCCTTCGACGGGGCGTTGCCTGCTCCGTATGTTTCAATAATGACAGCACGGGTGTCCTCTCCCAGAAGGATGTCCCGTACTACTCCCGGTGTTATTCCCGGATGTATCTTCAGGATGGATACCCTGGTGTCCAGCTCCGTGTGGAAAAGCGGCCTTGTGTCCCATGATGCCGGTTTTCTTATCAGTGCGGTGTTGTATCTGATGCTTATCCCGGCCTCGGCCAGCGGCGGATGGTCTTCGGAACGGAACGCCCTGAAGTTGTCCGAGTTGAACTTCCTGCTCCGGTTACCCCTTATCAGGACATTGTCAAAGCAGATGCATACTTCCGGAACGAGAGCATGCCCTTCGTCATCCTTTGCCGCAGCAATCTCTACGGATGATATCAGGTTCTCCTTGCCGTCTGTCCTCGGCGTTCCTATCGGGAGCTGGCTGCCGGTGAAGATGACGGGTTTTGTAAGACCTTCGATCATGAAGCTCAGTGTCGATGCGGAATATGCCATTGTGTCGGTTCCGTGTAGTATCACGAATCCGTCGTAATCGTCGTATCTTTCTTCAATGAGGCGGACAAGAGATATCCATAATGACGGCTCAACATCCGATGAGTCTATGACAGGGTCAAAGGTGTATGAGTCTATTCTGTATGCGAATTTTCCCAATTCGGGCACCTCTTCCAGTATCTGGCTGAAATCGAAAGGGATAAGAGCTTGCAATACAGGGTCTTCCTTCATTCCGATGGTACCTCCTGTATATATGAGGAGGATTGATGCCTTCTGGCCTTTTGGTCCGTTTGCCGTCATAGTCCGAAAAGTTTATATGCGTTCTGTGTGGTTGTTTCCGCTATTTCTTCCAGTGAAGCCCCGGTCTGTTCCGAGAGCTTTTCTGCAATAAGCGGGATATGGCTGCTTTCGTTACGCTTTCCCCTGTGTGGGACCGGAGTGAGATAGGGCGAGTCCGTCTCGAGCAGGACCCTGTCAATCGGGATTTTCTTTACTGTTTCCGCGATTGATGCCTTCTTGTATGTGAGGACCCCTCCGATTCCAATGTACCAGTCTCCTAGCTTCTGCAGTTCCCGGAATGTTTCGGCGCTGCCGCTGTACGCATGGAAGACTCCCCGGAGATCCAGGTGCCTGCAGTCCTTGAGGATATTTATTATGAGTTCGGTGGATTCCCGTGAATGGATGATTACGGGCAGTGAAAGGCGGTCTGCAAGCTCCAGCTGCATCCTGAATGCGGTCTCCTGCTCCTTGATGAATTCCTTCGACCAGTAACAGTCCATGCCTATTTCCCCGATGGCCCAGATCTTCCGGGACAGGTTGTCATGTAAATCTTCCATTTCCTTTTCCCATGACGCATCAATCGATGTGGGATGCAGGCCGAGACATGGATAGACGGTTCCTTCGTGTCTGTCTGCAATGCCGAACATACGCTCCCTGGTCTGGGAGTCGATGTCAGGGAAGACTATCTTTGTGACTCCGGCCTTTACGGAACGGGCAATTGCCTGATCTTCTTCTCCGGCGAATGCGTCGTCGTAAAGGTGGGCATGTGTGTCTGTGAATGTCATAAAAATGCAAGTTGTCGCCAATCCTGCAAATATATGAAAAATTATCTGGAAATCCTTGTGCAGGAACATCGCTGCAGAAGGTCGATGGATATGAGGTCTTCCATTTCAAGCATTCCGGTCAGTCTGCTGACAGTGCTGTATGGCAGACCTGTCATGGCGGAGAGATCGTCCAGATTTATTCCCCGATGTCGTCTGATCGTCTGAAGAAGGTCTGCAAGTCCGGTAATGGTGTCCGGCCCTGTCCTGTCTCCGAATATCCCTGTCAGGATATCCATGTCAGACAGCCTGACGCATCCCTTGTCGGAATGTATCCCAAGGCTTTCTTTCAGACCCTCGACGGAGTCGATGGCTTCCGCTATCTTGCTTTTTATCAGAAGGTTGCATCCTTGTGACCTGGAGTCGTCAATCCTTCCCGGAAGGGCATATACGTCTCGGTTGTATGAATATGCGAGCCTTGAGGTCATCATTCCTCCGCCCTTGATCCGCGATTCTACAAGTATGGTGGCTTCGCTTATGCCGGCTATGATTCTGTTGCGCCTGAGGAAATGGATCGCCAGAGGTGCAGTGCCCGGAGGATAATCGGTTATCAGGGCGCAACCCTCGGTGTCAGCCATTCTATCAGCGAATTCCCTGTGCCGGTGCGGATATGTCGTTTCCGGACCTGTAGCCATCACCGCTATGGTCGGGAGTCCGGATTCCAGTGCTTCCTTGTGTGCGCATATGTCCGTTCCGAGAGCAAGACCGCTCACTATGACCGGTTTTTCAACAGATGTTCCGAGTCCATGGACGATCCTGCTGCACCATTCCTGTCCGTATGGCGATATGTCCCTGGTGCCGACGACTGCAATCTGTCTTTTTCGGTCGAACAGTGTCTCTGTCCGGGTCCTGCTTCTTATGTATAATCCGACCGGAGCGTCTTCGCAGTCTGCCAGCAGTCCGGGATATCCGGGTTCTGTATATCCTATGAAACGGATTCCTTTCTCCGAAAGTCTTTCAATCTCTTCCGAGGCTTCGTCCAAGGCTTTTCTGTTGAGTTTCCCTTTGTATCTGGACCATGGTCCCATCAGTCTGTCCAGGTCCTTTTCCGGGAGCCTGAATATTTCCGAAGCGTTGCCGATGTGGGAGACAAGTGCGTGGGCGACTTTCGGTTCGAATCCGAAGATGCGGTTAAGGGCGCAGAGGCTGTATTTTTCTTCATTGTTCATCATGCCGGCAAAGTAAAACGAAAATCGGCCTTCAGAAAAGCCTGAAGGCCGATTTTCGGTCAATGATAAAAAAGATTTTTCCGTTTTTTATCGTTTTTGCACTTTTTTTATGATTCCCGTCAGATTATGAGGAGCGCATCGCCGTAAGGGCCGAACTTATAGTCCATCTCGAGAGCTGTCCTGTATGCCTTCATTACGTTTTCGTAGCCGCCGAAAGCTGCAACGGACATGAGCATTGTCGATCCGGGACGATGGAAATTCGATACGACTGCATCAGGGATGGCGAATCTGTAAGGAGGGAAGATGAACTTGTTTGTCCAGCCGTCGTACGGATTCACCTCGTCGTTGGTAGTCGTGTAGGTTTCCAGACCACGGATTACAGTGATGCCCACGGCAAGGACCTTGTGTCCTTCCTTCTTTGTCGTGTTGATGAGTCCGGCAGCCTCTTCGGTGATGATGAGCCGCTCGGAATCCATCTTATGTTTTGAGAGGTCCTCGACATCCACTTCGCGGAAATGACCTATGCCCATATGAAGTGTGATGAAGGCCTTGTTTATGTCCTTGAGGATCATTCTGTTGAAGAGTTCGCGGCTGAAGTGGAGGCCGGCCGCAGGTGCTGAAACAGCTCCTTCGTGCTTTGCAAAGATGGTCTGGAAGTTCTCTGCGTCCTCTTCTGTGACGGTTTTCTTCACCCAGTCAGGAATTGGTGTCTGTCCCAGTCCGAAAAGGGTCTCCTTGAAGTCCTCGTAGCTTCCGTCGTATAGGAAACGCAGTGTTCTGCCTCGTGAGGTAGTGTTGTCTATGACTTCTGCTACAAGGCTCTCGTCTTCTCCGAAATAGAGTTTGTTGCCGATACGGATCTTTCTGGCCGGATCCACGATCACATCCCAGAGCCTCTGCTCGCGGTTGAGTTCCCTGAGCAGGAATACCTCAATATCCGCTCCTGTCTTCTCCTTGTTTCCGTAGAGTCTTGCAGGGAATACCTTGGTGTCGTTAAGTACGAATGTGTCACCTTTCTCGAAATAGTCGATGATGTTCTTGAACAGCTTATGCTCGATTTCTCCTGTCTTTTTATTAAGGACCATGAGCTTGCATTCGTCGCGCCATCTTGGCGGTTCCTGCGCTATCTTGTCTGCCGGGAGGTTGAACTGGAATTGTGAAAGTTTCATATCGGTCTGAAAATTACTGCAAAATACATAACATTATACGTTTTTTTACGGATTTTGTTTCATTGCAATGATGCAAAATGTAAAAAATCATATTCTGGCCTCTCTGAATACTTCCTGAATGGATGGATAGGTATTCCTGAGATATGGTGGGAGACTGGATTTTGCCACCCATGCGGCCTTCGCTATTTCTTCTTCCGTCTGCGGAGTGAGATCCATTGGATCTGTATAAAGCATGTCATACCACCAGGTGTGCTTCAGGTGCCATATGCCGTTGCGTCTGTAGCAGTGGTCGGTTATGCAGATAAGGTCGCGTAGGATGATGTCGTTTATGCCGGTCTCTTCCTGTACTTCCCTCAATGCAGTCATCTCTATGTCCTCTCCCGGATCCTGATGCCCTTTGGGAAGATCCCATAATCCGTTGCGGCTGATAAGAAGATAGTCTCCGCGTCTGTTGGATACGAGTCCTCCTCCGGCATTGACTTCCAGGAATTCCGCGCAGATGCTCCTGTAGGTTTCTTCTGTATCGGATGTGGGAATGCATACCCTTTGCAGCGAATCCGATGCCTCCACCATGCTTACCAATGCATGTATGTCCATGCTCTCTCCCAGGTTGAACTGTACGATGTTAGGGTCTGACAGTATGGAATCATCAGGACTGCAGATCAATATGCATCTCTTTTCAAAATAAATCTTATGCATTTTCCTTTATTTTGGCTATATTTGCACGATGTGTGCCTGTAATGCGGTATACGCTGCAAATATAGGCAGAAGAACCGAAAAACAATCAAAAACAGATAAATATGGAATCAGTAGAGAAAGCAGTTGCCAAGTCCCTTATGGACATAAAGGCAGTCATGTTGAGGCCGGACCAGCCGTTTGTATGGGCTTCGGGATGGCATTCGCCTATTTATTGCGATAACAGACGAATCCTTTCGTTTCCGGAAATACGTGAGAAGGCATGCGGATGGATGGCAGATATAATAAGAACGAAATATCCTGATGTCGAAGTCATAGCCGGTGTCGCTACAGGTGCTATCGCGCATGGATATCTGGTGGCTCACATGTTGGGTAAGCCGTTCTGCTATGTGAGACCGAAGCCGAAGGATCACGGTACGGGCTCTCAGATCGAAGGCATTCTTGAGGCTGGTTCAAAGGTTGTCATCGTTGAAGACCTCATTTCTACAGGCATGAGCAGTCTCGCGGCCAAGAATGCTCTGGTTAATGCAGGAGCGGATGTTCTGGGAATGGTTGCGATATTCTCATATGGATTCAATACTGCAAGAAAGGCTTTTGAGGCGGCTAATGTGGAACTTAACACACTGTCCAATTATGATGCCCTCATTGATGTTGCAAGCGAGACGGGCTACATCAGGCCTGAGGATATCGACGTGCTGAAGGAATGGAGGTTCTCTCCGTCTACCTGGGGTAAAAAGGAGTAGTCATGGCTGTGGAGATCAAGAGTAAGAGAGCTGTCGTTTCCAAGGCTCCGTATGAACTGTACATGGCCTTTGCGGACATGCGCAACTTCGTACAGTTCGTTCCGGAGGACAAGAGGGAAGGTGTTACAGCAGATTATGACACCATCCATGCGACTGTCCAGGGATTTGCCATCGGTGTAAAGGTCGTTCAGAGGACCCCTTATTCGAAGATAGAGTTTGCCGATGACGGTGCTCCTTTCCAGTTCCGCCTGACCATGCATTTCGATGCGTCTGTGGATCCGTACAAGACGGATTTTCAGATTGTCCTTGATGCAGATCTCAACTTCATGATGAAGACCTTGCTCGGAGGAAAGCTGAAGGATGCGCTTGACAAGGTCGTGGACGGTCTTGTTGCCGTGTCGGAAGGCAGGATGCCGGAAGGTGTGGATCCCTCCATGTTCAGGAAATGATGTATTTGAAGGAATCATTCAGAAAATATCTGGAAGAGGCGATAGGGTGCGATAAAGCCCTTGTCGCTTTTTCTGCATTTGATGAGCCTGCAAAGGTGTCCGTACGTCGTAATCCTTTCAAGAACGGAAAGTATTTCCCGGGGGAGGCAGTGCCATGGAATCCGCATGGAAGGCTTCTGCCTGAGAGACCGAAATTCACTCTGGACCCTCATCTGCACGGAGGAGCATATTATGTGCAGGATTCCTCATCAATGTTCGTTGGCCATGTCTTCCGCATGCTTCTCGAACGTGTCAGGACCTCTTTGACAGGACCTGTCAGGGTTCTGGATCTTTGTGCGGCTCCAGGAGGAAAGACAACCGACCTTGCAGCATCATTGCGCGAGGCCTTCGGTGACGGTTTCCTCCTTGTGTCCAATGAGGTGATGAAGCAGAGGGCAGGTGTGCTTGCTGATAATGTGGCCCTCTGGGGTGATATCAATGTTGTTGTAACCTCAGACGACCCCCGTGCCTTTGCGGTGCTTCCTGACTTCTTCGATATTGTGGTGACCGATGTACCTTGTTCCGGAGAAGGTATGTTCCGGAAGGATGAAGAGGCGCAGAAACAGTGGTCGGAGGACAATGTCGCCTTGTGTCAGGCCCGTCAGAAAAGGATAATTGCAGATATGTGGCCATGCCTTAAGCATGGTGGCATGCTTGTATATTCCACATGTACGTTCAACCGTTATGAGAATGATGACAATGTGGAGTGGATAGCCAGGGAACTTGGTGCGGAAGTGCTTCATCCTGCGGATGACGATATGCCGGGAGTGATATGCACGGCAAACGGATACAGTCTGGTTCCGGGACATGTAGAAGGGGAGGGCCAGTATTGTGCGGCTCTTGTGAAGACATCATGCGGACAGTCGGAGGGGATATATGCTCCGGTGAGGCAGAAGCGCGAACGTCCGGGAAAGAAGCCGGTCCGGCAGATACCTGAAGGTCTGAAGTCCTTGTTCAAGGTGGATACCGTACTGAGGCAGAAGAATGATACGGTGGTGGCGGTTCCTTCGCATATAGCTGCAGATGTTGCTGTACTGGAATCTTCGCTTCATGTAATTTCTGCCGGTTGTGCAGTAGGGGTGCTCAAAGGAGAGACATTGGTGCCTGATGCCGATCTGGCTCTTTCGATAGCATATGATACAGATTCCTATCCTGTAGCGGATGTGGACCTGCAGACTGCTCTTTCGTTTCTTCATAGGGATGCGATACTGCTTCCGGACAGTGAGAAGGGCTATGTCCTTATAAGATATGAGGGCGTTCCTCTTGGTTTTGTAAAGAATTTAGGTAACAGATGCAATAACCTGCACCCTCAGGGCAGGCGCATCAGAATGGATATATGATTGTAGTTATGAAAAGATTGATTTTTACAGCCCTTATAATTTTCGCATCATGTGCGGCCCATGCCCAGACTGCATCCCGCTATGAGCAGAGATATGACCTTCTTGTGTCGCAGTTCGGTCCAGCCGGGATCGGAATAGAGACAGTGTTGGATAATTGGGAGAAAACGGATTCCACGAATGCCAGAATGCTTCAGGGAAGGTTCGAGTACCTGTTCACCAAAGCTCAGACAGGACAGGTTGAGGCCCGTCCCGGAAAGAAGTATCTGGGAATGGAACCGGTTCTGACTCTGAAGGACAGTCTAGGCAATGATGTGAATTATTTCCAGGTCAATGTTTTTGATGAGGATCTTTATGCGGATGCCCTCAAGGCCGCTGACAAAGCCATTTCCATATGGCCAGACAGGCTTGATTTCCGTTTTATGAAGGCCAATGCCTACATAGCGTACGAGATGGAAAGTCCTGATATGGCGCTTGCTTGTCTTATGGCTCTTGCAGATGAGAACTCAATCCGGAAATCTTCTTGGAATTACGACGGAGAGAAGGCGGACCAGTCCTTCTTTCAGGATGCCATGCAGGAATACTGTTTCAGTTTCTATACCTTAGGCACTCCAGCCGGGTATGAGGCATTCCGCACGTTGTCTGAGAAACTGTCTGTCATCTTTCCTGACAACACAGATTTCGTAAACAATCTCGGATCGTACTATCTGATTGCAAAGAAAGATTACAAGACTGCGTATAAATATTACAATAAGGTGCTGAAGAAAGACCCTGGTAACGTTACCGCAATCAGAAACGGACTCCTGGCTGCCAGAAACCAGAAGAATGTCAAGCAGGAAAAGAAGTACCTTGAGATGATGGCCAGGTACGGTTCGGAAAGTGACCGTCTTCAGGCTGAATCCCGTCTTTCAATGATGAAGAAATAGCAGAGGAGGAATGGATCCGTCATTGTTCATAGCGTCAAGATTGCGTTTCAAAGGAAAGGCGGCAATGGTCTGCATTACCGTAAGTTTCTTTGTCATGATCGTCGCTGTGTCTATATCATCGGGCTTCCGTAATGAAATCCGTTCCAGCGTGTCTGAAATAGCCGGGGACATACTTCTGTCGTCTCCTGATCTCAATGTAATGAAGGAAACTCGTCCGGTGGATGCATCGGATTCCTGCATATCATATGTGGCTTCATCGGATCTGGTTTCAGAGGTGGTTCCTGTCGTTTGGAGAGCCGGAATCGTGAAGCAGGATGAGGGAATGCATGGCGTAGTCATAAAAGGAATACCGTCCGGAGTATCTGATACCGTGAACCTTGCAGTTTCAATTCCGCGTAAGCTGGCACAGGCATCCGGACTGGATGTTGGTGACAGAATGCTCACGTATTTCATCGGAGAAGATATGAAGGTGAGGCAGTTCAATGTCGTTGATGTCCATGATGCATTGGTGGAGACGGATGACAGGCATGTCATCTATGCGTCGCTCTCTGACTTGCAGAGGCTTAACGGCTGGAAGGCCGATCAGGTTTCCGCAATTGAAGTGCATCTTGCGGAAGGGCTTGACAGTGAGGAAGATATAATTGAAGCAACCGGTGAGATAGGTTTCATGTTGAGCGTTTATCAGGAATGCGGAGATCTGGTCGCCACATCTTCAGTGTCGCGTTACCCCCAACTCTTCGACTGGCTTGCCCTGATAGACTTCAATGTAGGCATCATACTGCTTCTGATGACTGTAGTTGCCGGGTTCAATATGATATCCGGTCTTCTTATTCTGCTTTTTGAGAACATATCCACAATCGGACTTCTTAAATCCTTGGGCATGAATGACCGGACGATATCCAAGGTTTTTCTCCTGACATCCGCACGACTGACAGGCATGGGCATGGTGCTGGGTAACATTATGGCTATTGCATTCTGTACAGTACAGGATATGACGCATGTTCTCAAGCTGAACCCTGAGAACTATTATGTATCCTTCATTCCTGTGGATCTGGATCCGGGAATGGTTCTTCTGGCTGATGCAGTGTCGTTTCTGGTGATAATGATCCTTCTTCTGATCCCTTGTCTTTTCATTTCAAAAGTGGATCCCGCCAGAACCATACGGGTCAGATAGATGGACAGATTGTGCAGAACGCATCGTAGAGACGCATGATGTTATCGACGTATGCGATTGTTTCATGTCCCTGGAACTTTCCCAGCTTTACGGATTCTTCCTCTAATATCGAATCCTCTCTCATCAGAGGAATGATGTTCACGATCTCATCCCAGCAATTGCTGTCGACTTCCCTGGCTTTAGCAAATCTGATGCAGTCAGCGATTCTTCCTTCTCCTGCATTGTATGCGGCAAGAGTGAACTTGATCTGTTCTGTCTTGTCCATTCCGGCATTGTCGAACATTCGCTGCAACCTCTTCAGATGTCTTGTTCCGGCTTTCAGATTCTTTTCAGGATCAAGCAGGTCATCGATGCCGTAATATCCGGCTGTAGAAGGCATTACCTGCATCAGTCCTTTTGCTCCACGGTGCGATCTGGAATTTATGGAGAACTTGGATTCCTGATAGACTACAGCTGCGAGCATCCTCCAGTCCCATCCGAGTTCTGCAGCATATTTCCTGAACAGTCCGTCGTATGGACTGATGACGCTTGATCTGACTCCGTTTTCCGCCTTTCTTATGGGATTTCCGTATTGAGAATATCTTATTTCCATGGCTCTGAAATCAGGAGATTCAGCCATGTGGCTGATCCAGAGATTTATCTGTCTCAGTTCCGCTTCTGATTCCTTGGACACGGCCCATGCGGAGCATGTGTTCATCATCCTTGACAACTCTACACTGTCCTTTTCCTTGTCAAGGTCGTGAGCATGTGTTATCATGATGTCGATCCTGCCTTGCTTCAATGAGTCTATGTAGTTTTCTCCTTTCTCCGAGGTGATGATGCTTACGTTGCATCTGTTATCCTCTGCAAATCTGTTGAGGAGTTCGTAGTTCATTCCGGTCTCCAGACCATGTCCTGCGTACATCTCGTCTCCAAGGTCGATCACGCATCTTATGTCCTTCCCGGCAAATGCATTTGCCGGATGCGCTCCATTGAGCATACGCCCCTTCTCACATAACGGTGTGAGGCATATGATTGTCAGAGCTATAAGGACATTTCTTAATCTTCGTTCTGTTTTACCACTAAATATTTTCATACTACTACTGTTTCGGTCCTATCGCATGGAAGCCTGTCCTATTCCGCTTCCTCCCGATTGTGCTCCTGTCCTGGTGGAGCCTCCCCTTGCGCTTCCCGCGTTCGGGCCGTCCGGACCTGTTACTGATGCTTTACCCGGCCGGACCCAGAAAGGCCATGTGATTCCGAACTTGAAGGCCCTCTGCGGCGCTATGTATCCGGCTGCAGAGAAATAGTCCGCCGACTTGTTCGGCCATCCCATGTTTACATTCACTGCCTTTATGAATATGGCCGCCTTCTTCCACTGTATGTTGATGAATGCGTCGATGTACGGGCAGTTTCCGTATTTTCTTTCGTCCTGATTATGGAACACACCAAGTACCGGGTTGTATGCAGGTGCATACCATTCTGTCGTGTATGTTCCGTTTGCTCCGATCTGCATCTGCATGACATTCTTTACGACGTCAAACTGGATGTAGTAACGGAAGTTGAGGGCCAGCAGAGGCAATGGAAGCACATCCTGGTTTGAGGATAACTGTACCATGGCCTGGTGGTCCAGGTGGAACTTCCATATGCGGAAGTCCTTTCTCAAAGTTGCGGTCATGACGCTCATCGGAGATGCGTTCTGACGGACGATCCCCTGATTGTCATAATATATGTTGTCACTCAGAAGACCATAACCGAATGATGCGCCCATATCCCATCTTGGAATGGAGAGTGAGGCTTCAAGCCTGGTCGTTGATGTCTTGCTGAAGTTGTTGTCCCACTTGAAATGGTTGGTGAAGAGATGCTGCTGATAGTAGTCCGGTTCCTTGAGGCTTGTCTCGAAATGGACTCCGACTGTCAAAGGACTCTTCCTGTCCCTTCTGAACGGATAGGCATTGAATGCAAGATTCGCCTCTATCGAGAAATCATTCATCTCATGTCCAAGGAAATTGTATTTTCCCTTGGCGTCCCATTTCATGTACTTTCTGTACTGACCGTTTGCGCCGGCATATAGATATACGGAGTTCTGTATCACATTGTTTGCTCCCTGCAGATAATCCACAGGTCTGAAACTGTAGTAATTGGCAAGCTTGTCGCCGATACCTACATCCAGTTTGGATACTATTGCGTCATCCTTCCATGGCTGGAGCCTTATGAAGACCTTGTTCTCCAGACGCATTACCCTCAGCGAGTCCATGCTTGTCGTAGGATTGATGTAGAAGCGGTTTCCGTAGAAATCCTTTCCGAACTGGTCCGTAATCTTGTCGGTATATGTCTTGCTGAATACGGTGTATTCGCTGCTGTGACCGATAAATGCTGTCGTGATGTCGGTGTCTATCCTTGCTGTATCCGCCTGTGCCGCTTCTGCCGCCAGTCTTGCAGCTTCTGCTTCAGCCAATGCCGCGATGGCGACTGAATCGCCGCTGGCCATTATGCTGTCACGGACCGCCTCCTGTCTCTTTCTCTCTCGCGAACCCTTGATGTCTTTCAGGAATGTCAGAGGAATTCTGTACATCTGGTCCAGGAAAAGCGTGTTCTTCTTCAGCTGGTTGCTTGCATCACGCAGATAAACGTCGATTTCACGTGCATCTACCGTTGTGTCCCTGATCCAGGACTCGTCGACAATACCTCCATTCTCGCTGCGTGTCACCTTGTTATAGATGTATCCAGCATGCATCATGTACTTCTTTCCAAGGTAGTTTGCTGCAGCAACGAAGGTCTTGTTGTTGGTGTCCTCCCTTTTCAGTATGCCGTTTCCGCCATATCTTCTGTACTCGAGGGTAAGATTGAGCTGCGGCGTTATGTTCTGGGTTGTCAGCACCCTCACATTGGCTTCCTCCTTTTCCTGATTCGCGAACAGCGTACCATAATATGCAAGTTCCGTGTAAGGCGTCTTGGTATTATATTGCGGAAGATTCTCCGGAGTATAGTTCCAGATCATGTAAGGAGTGTAGAATATCGCATTGTCTTCTT
Source organism: Candidatus Cryptobacteroides sp. (assembly GCA_045586745.1). Classification (GTDB taxonomy): domain Bacteria; phylum Bacteroidota; class Bacteroidia; order Bacteroidales; family UBA932; genus Cryptobacteroides. The sequence goes on along the minus strand of JAZNAW010000037.1, from coordinate 51,716 downwards.
CCGCTCTCTTGAACCAGTCGTAAAGCTGTACCGGCGAGCCGCTTACTCCCAGCCATGATGCGTTAAGGTCATCGTTGAAGAACGGATAGTCGTTGAAGCTTCTCCGGTAAGATGTGTCCGGAGCCATGTCGCGTACCTCCAGGAGATTGTGGAAGTCTCTTTCGTGCTTCCATGTTATGATTCTCTTATAATGCATCGAATCCGGGACTGCAAATGTCTCCAGAATACGTGGAATGGATTCCCTGACACTGTCCCTGTATGCCTTGATGCTGTCCTTTATCTCCAATTTGCGGTTTGCGGCGGCTATAAGTCCTGGAAGGGCCTGTTCCGCATCGTATTTTCTGCGCTCCTTCCTGGTAAGCGAAGCATACCAAGCCGCATGTGCGGCATCCGCAATCTCAGTCGAATCCTTTATGTACAGGGAGTCCAGCCTCATCAGCTCCAGGGTGTCGCCGGCAGCAAGAAGAGAATCTCTGACCTGAAATCTTGTTGTCGAATCCTTGAGAGCGATGTAATACTTGAATTTAAGCGGATCGGTGAACTGGAGCGAGTCAGGAATCCTGATCGTATCACGAGGTGACAGGATGCTGTCCTTTATGTCAGTAGTGTCTTGCAACTGGCTGGATACCAACGAATCAGCAAGTCTTCTCAGGCTTGCTGACCTTCCGGCATCGACTCCGAATGATTGTGTGGCCGCTATTGCCACAAGCAGCATCGGAACCCATATTTTAGCCAGTACATTTTTCATAACAAGACGGCAAAGGTACGAATAATTATTTGATTATTCAATACTTATGCCTTCTGCCCCCATTTCCTCCAAAGCCTTGACATGTCCCATAGGGTCAACGTAACCTATGCACTCTTTCAATAACCTGACATTGAAACCGGCCTTCATCAGGTCTTCGCATGTGTTGCGGACACAGTACTCCGTTGCGATTCCGCATACATATACATCCGTGGTGTCAAGGAGTTCAAGGACCTCGCCAAGAGATTGTCCGGCGCTGTTGATGCCTTCGAATCCGGAATATTGCTCGGCTGCCTTGTCGCAGCCTTTGTCGAATGTCAGTTCTTCAGTCACGTACGGCATGAGGTCCTGATGGATCTCGCCTCCATGAGTGCCGGCGACGCAATGTGCCGGCCATATGCCGCCCTGTTCCTTGAATGACGAATGATCAGCCGGATGATGGTCTCTGATGAAAAGGATAGGGAAAGTGTCGAGAATCTCATGTTCCTCTCCACCCTGTCCGTTTGTCCTGGAATCAATGAATCTGAGGGTCTGTCTTACAGCCTCCTCTGAGTTCTGACATGCCAGACTTCCATCGATGAAGTCATAGAGCATGTCCACTACAACCAATGCGCTGTTCTTCATTATAATTCGAAATTACGTATCTCCGTTACCAGTTTGTTGATGATGTTCATCTTCATGTTATAAAGGTCGTCCGAAATGTCCACCTTATAATAATGAGGATTGATCAGACGTCTTTCGCTCGGGCTGAAATGCATGAGTGTGTCGTTATAGTAAGCCTTCTTTTCTGCAAGAGTGTGGTGCGGAACGCATCTTCTGCCGTTCTCGATGACCTTGTGCTGCATTGTAAGTGCGATGTATTCCCCGGCCTCGAAAGTCTTTGTCTTGTACCTGTCGTATTCGTCGCATACGGTGAATGTCTCTCCGGCCTCTATCTTCCGGCTGAGTTCATCGCCTCGGAGACAGGTCACGTCAACCTTGAATATCCGGCCTTTTGACGGATCGTCAATCATGATTCTGTATGTGATCTGGAATCCCGGATTGATCAGCTTGATCTTGTCTTCGGAACGTTTCAGCACAGCCTCGCCGTCGATTTCCACAAGCTTGTATACGTTACCGAAGCATGGTGCGGCCTTTGACGTCGCTATCGCGTCGCCGACACCGTATGAGTCGATGCATGCTCCCTGGCGCTCGAGATCAGTGATCAGATATTCGTCGAGGGAATTGGTGGCGAATATCCTGCACTTTGTCATGCCATGCTCGTCAAGAATCCTTCTGCATTCTGTCGAAAGGTATGCAAGGTCACCGCTGTCAAGCCTTACTCCATAGCCCGGAGCATAGCTGTCGTCGATTCCGTTTGCCTTATACGCCTTTATTGCATTGAGCACTCCGCACTTGAGGGTGTCATATGTGTCGATGAGGAGTATGATGCTCTCGTCCTTATGTGTCTTTATGTATGTATCGAATGCCTTGAATTCTCCGGCGACACTGCTGCCGAATGCAGTCACATAGCTATGGGCCATCGTTCCGGTCGAGCCGTATTCGAACATCACTCCAGCCAGAATGTTTGAGGTGCTGGCGCATCCTGCTATGATGGCGGCTTTTGCTCCGTAGGTGGCTGCCCATGGACCATGGGCCCTTCTTGAACCGAACTCGCTTACAGGACGGTTTGTCGCCCTGCATACGCGTGATGCCTTCGTCGCCACTGCCATCTGATGGTTCATGATGCAGAGCATCGGCGTCTCGAGCACCTGCGCCTCGATAAGAGGACCTTCGATGATGATTATCGGCTGGTTCGGAAACACAATCTCTCCTTCTCGCATCGCGTAGACGGCTCCTGTGAACTTCATGGCTGACAGGTATCCCCTGAATTCAGCGTATTCTTCTCCGGGAAGGAACTTCTCAAAGAATTCCGGATCCATGTTTCCGAGGTTCTCCACCATCTCGATGACTTCATCCGTGCCGCTTACCACAGCCCAGTTGTTGTTTTCAGGTGCTTTGCGGTAGAAAAGATTGAAGACCGCCTTCTTGTTTTTCATCCCATTGTCATAGAAGGATTTTCCCATGGTATACTGGTACTTGTCCGAGCAATATGCATTGTTTAGCATTTCTAGTATGGTTTTATAAAACTCACAAATTTAACTTTTTTGTCTGAACTATTTAGTAAATTCGCGAAAATCTTTGATATGAAGGAGTTGACATCGCTATATATTGACTGTTTCGGGGCTTCTCCTACGGAAATCACCCCCTTGACAGGTTCCGCCAGTAACCGCAGTTATTACAGGCTGTCTTCGTCAGCCGGGACGTGTGTCGGTGTCATAGGTCTGGACCCTGCTGAAAACCGCGCATTTCTGACGATTGCCCGTCATTTCTGCCTCAAGGGGATTCCTGTGCCGGAAGTTTATCGTACAAGTGATGACCGTATGCGGTATCTTCAGGAAGACCTTGGAGACAGGCTCCTGTATGACAATCCGGACGAGGACATGCTATGCCGTACGATGTCACTGTTGCCCAAGATACAGTTTGAGGGGGCTGACGGTCTGGATTTCTCGGTATGTTATCCGCAACCCTCGTTTGACAGGAGGATGATCATGTTCGACCTGTACTATTTCAAGTACTGTTTCCTCAAGCCGTCAGGCCTTGAGTTCAACGAGGTCCTGCTTCAGGATGATTTCGAGCGCTTTGCAGATGATCTTCTCACATGTTCTTCCGATACCCCTACCTTCATGTACAGGGACTTTCAGCCGCGAAACGTCATGGTTCATGACGGGAATCCGTATTTCATTGATTTCCAGGGAGGACGCAGAGGTCCTGTCCACTATGATGTTGCATCCTTTGTGTGGCATGCCCGTTCGGGCTTTTCTCCGGAATCAAGGGAGAGGATGCTGGATGCCTATCTGGATTCATTGTCCGCCTATATGTCTGTCGACCGTTCCGGATTCATGGAGGAGCTGAAGCTTTTCGTGCTTTTCAGAAACCTGCAGGTGCTTGGGGCATATGGATTCAGAGGCTGGTCTGAACATAAGGCGAATTTTACAGTCTCGATACCTGGGGCAATAAAGGCGTTGAGCGGACTTCTCTCCGGAAATTCCTGCGGTGATTTCTCGTCAGTGCGTGACAGATACCCGTATATGGTCAAGACTCTGGAATGTATGACAAGTCTTGTCCGGTTTGAAGACGAAGGTCTTTCTGACGGCCGGCTTACAGTGACTGTATCCAGTTTTTCTTTCAAGAAGGGAATACCTGAGGATCCTTCAGGAAACGGAGGCGGTTATGTCTTCGACTGCAGGTCGATCCACAACCCTGGCAGATACCAGCAGTACAGGAAACTCACAGGAATGGATGAACCGGTCATAAGGTTTCTGGAGGAAGACGGGGAGATCACAGGATTTCTGGATCATGTGTATGGAGTCGTCGATCCGCATGTGGAGACATATTCGAAACGTGGATTCACCAGTCTGAAGGTGAGTTTCGGATGTACGGGAGGGCAGCATCGCTCGGTCTATTGCGCCGAGCATCTTGCCCGCCATCTTGCGTCAAGATATCCTGACATCCGTGTCCGTCTCATCCATCGTGAACAGAATGTTGACCGGGTAGTAGTTGAATGAATATATGGAGTTCAAGTCATGAAGGCGATGATATTTGCGGCGGGATTGGGAACCCGTCTTAAACCGATAACGGATACGCTGCCTAAGGCGCTGGTACCGGTCTGCGGCAAGCCTCTGGTCGAACATGTAGTCCGCAGGCTGAAGGCTGCAGGCATAAGCGAGGCTGTAGTCAATGTCCACCATTTTGCGGATATGGTGGAGTCCTGGGTCAAGGGCCAGGACCTGATGGACATTAGTGTCAGTGATGAAAGGCAGATGCTTCTGGAAACAGGTGGGGCAGTTCTTCATGCAAGGTCATATCTGGAGGGATGCGGCCATTTCCTTATCCATAATGTGGACATACTTTCTGATGTCGACCTGAATTGGTTCATGGCACAGGTCCGTCCTGATGCACTGGCGACTCTTCTTGTCAGCGACAGGAAGTCATCGCGCTATCTTCTGTTTGATCCTCAGACCATGAGGCTGGTCGGCTGGAAGAATGAAAGTACCGGCGAGATAAGGCCTTCAGGTGCAGGATTGGATGAATCGAAATGTCTGAAACTGGCCTTTTCGGGAATACATATAATGTCGGACAAGGTCTTTGAAGCTATGGAAGGTTATCCTTCCCGATTCCCTGTGATAGATTTCTACCTTGATATGTGTCACTTATATGATATATATGGTGTGCGAGCGGAAAACCTGAACCTTATAGATGTGGGAAAGCTCGACACGCTCGAACTTGCAGAGAAATTTTTAGATAGACAACAGATATGAAATTTTTAGGAAACATTCTTTGGCTCGTACTGGGAGGACTCCTGGTGGCCTTGTATTATTGGATTGTCGGTCTTCTGACATGTATTACAATAATAGGCATTCCGTTCGGAATCCAGCTCATCAAGATGGGAACCTTTGCCTTGTGGCCGTTCGGGCGCGAAGTGACGTCCGGACCGAATGACAGCGGATGCCTTGCCATCCTGATGAATGTCATCTGGATCCTCATAGGAGGCATAGAGATCGCTTTGCTCCACCTGACTTTCGGAGTAATCTGCTGTATCACTATAATCGGTATCCCGTTCGGACTCCAGCACTTCAAGATGGCCTTCCTCGCCCTGGTTCCTTTCGGTAAGCAGATATCATAAATCCTTGACTATAAAGTACATACAATGAATCGCCTGCGTCAGATGACGCAGGCGATTCATTGTATGTACTTGTGTTTCAAGCGAATGCGTGGTCGGGTTAAATCGACATCGGCGGTATTTCATCGCAGTTGCTTCGGGCTCCGTCCTTGGTGAACGGAATGTTACGGAATACTACACACGCAGCAGAGACAAATGCGACGCAGGCAAGAAGCACCCCTGCATAAGCCCATGGACTCAGCAGGTCCGCAAAGCTTTCTGCGTCTTCGATGGAAGGAATCCTGCTGAATATCACTGCCATGGTGTTGTTGACGCAGTGCATGAGCATGGTAAGCTTCAGCGAGCCTGTCTTGTAGTATACATATCCGAAAAGCAGGCCGAGCAGAAAGGCCGGAAGCGCCTGCCAAGGATTCATGTGGAGAACGGCGAAGAATGCAGCCGATACCGTGATTGCAGCAGCAGGACCGGTCTTCTGGAGAAGTCCCCTCAGAACAAGTCCTCTGCAGAGCCATTCCTCGAACAGAGGGGCAAAGACTGAAACAGAAATCAGGGTGATCCATACAGGAGCATCCATGATCTGTTCCATCGCCTTGTCGAACCATTCAGGAGTTTCCGGCATGATGCCGTTCAGGCTGTCTGCGATGAAGGAGCATGCTATGGTCGCTATGGATACGATTATTGCAATCCTGAAGCCTCCCAGAGATCCGAAGTTGCTGCTGTCGAGAGCATATCCTGTTTCAAAGAATTCGTTCCTCCTGCTTTTTGCTGATGTGTACAGCCATGCAGGAATGAACATGACGGGATATGAGATGACCGTTCCGTACAGTGCTGCAAATTCGGGCGAGACAAAAGCCAGTACCCCTGTCAGAACGCTTCCCAGAAGCGCACCGAGCAGAAACATTGCCAGCAGCATGAACATTCCGCTGTATCCCGGAACATAGTGTGCGTGATTCGTGAAGAGGTCATATGAGGCCCTTCCCGTATGTCTTCTGAAGAATGCCATGACTATTTATATAAAGGTGTAGGATAAATTCCCTTGTCCGCGAACTCCTGGAATTTTGCCACGACTCCCGGTCTGTCTTCCTTGAATGTGACTCCGAACCAGCGTGAAGGAGTGGAGAGCAGTTCTGTCTTTCCGCTCCCGTCCTTGATCATGCAGTCGATTGCGTATGGGATGTAGAATTCGGCCTTGAGTTCGTTGATGTTCTTTTCGAGGAAGCTTTCGAAGATGTCTGCACTCTTCTGGAAATAGTCAGGAGTGAATCCCCACATGTTCATCGAGCAGAGTGACTTTGCCTGAAGCTCCACGGTCTCGCCGGTCACACTGTTCTCTCCGTAGATCTTTCCGTCTTCAGCCCTTGCGATCTTGTGATGCTCGACAACGTCTGTAAGATATCCGTCCTTGTCGGCGGTTCCGATTCCTCTCGATACAGCACCGGATTCAGAGAGGGTGTTGCCAAGTTCGAATCCTACAAGGCAGAATTCTCCGGTCTTTCCTTCATGGGCCCTGAGCCAGTCTCCGAGAACCTTGAATGACTCCTTTCCGTAGTAGTCGTCTCCGTTGATCACGGCGAAAGGCTCGTTGATTGCCTCTGCTCCCATAAGTACCGCATGTGCTGTTCCCCATGGCTTCACTCTTTCAGGATTGAGGGTGAAACGTGCAGGAATCTTTGTGAGTTCCTGTGTCACGAACTGGAATTCAAGAGGCTCTCCGTCGATGCATCTGACGTTGCTGTACTTCTCCTTCACAAGCTGCTCCATCTGCTCCCTGAAGTATTCGCGCACGATGTATACAACCTTGCCGAAGCCTGCTTCAACTGCGTCATAGATAGAGTAATCGATGATGGTTTCTCCATTGGGACCGAGTCCGTCCATCTGCTTGAGTCCGCCGTAACGGCTGCCCATTCCTGCTGCCAGTACTAATAATGTAGGTTTCATATTTGTGTCGTTTATTTATTGCAAATTTCCGTCAAAAATAGTTAATTTTGTCGTCTTATGCTAAAGCTTATGGGAAAAATCAAAGATATATTCAAGGGACCGCATCGCCATTTTGCATGGTTCGTGGTGTTCACGACAGGAATGTTCCTTGTCCTCTGGCTTGTCGGTTCAGGAAACACATTCATCCATTGGGCCAAGGCCGGTTCCGAAATCCGTCGCCAGGAGAAGCTCATCCGTTCGTATGAAGAGCAGAATGCCGAGATGGACCGTCGTATAAATATGATCAGGACCGATAAGGATACATTAGAAAAATTCGCCAGAGAGCATTTCAATTTTGCAGTCCCTGGCGAAGATGTATATGTCATGGAATAGATCTCCGATCAAGTCGGGGATGACTTTAGAATCCTGTGTATGTCCACGGAGTGATGACCCTGAGCTCCTCCTTCACTGATTCGTTGACATCGAGAGTCTCGATGAACTCTGCGATGACTTCATGGTTGATGCCTGCTCCTGTACGGGTGAGCGCCTTGAGCGTCTCGTAAGGGTTCGGGTAATTTTCTCTGCGGAGGATTGTCTGGATAGCCTCTGCGACAACCGCCCAGTTCCTTTCGAGGTCTGCTCGGAGTGCGTCCTCGTTGAGGATGAGCTTTCCGAGTCCCTTCTTCAATGAATTGAGGGAGATGACCGAGTGGGCAAGCGGCATGCCGATGTTCCTGAGCACTGTAGAGTCGGTAAGGTCTCTCTGGAGTCGTGAGACAGGGAGCTTCATCGACAGATGAGTATAGAGGGCGTTTGCGACTCCGAAGTTTCCTTCCGCATTCTCGAAGTCGATAGGGTTGACCTTGTGAGGCATTGCTGACGATCCTACTTCTCCTGCCTTTACCTTCTGGCGGAAATACTCCATTGATATATATGTCCAGATATCGCGTGCGAAGTCGATGAGGATAGTGTTGTTGCGGCGGAGGCAGTCGAACAGCGATGCGAGATTGTCATAGTGCTCGATCTGTGTGGTAGGGAATGACCTCTTGAGACCGAGGGCTGCCACGAAATCGTTACCGAAGCCGATCCAGTCGATGTCAGGGTAAGCTACCTTGTGAGCGTTCATGTTTCCTGTGGCGCCTCCGAACTTGGCAGGGTAGGTGAGAAGTTCGAACTGTCTGATCTGCTCCTCAAGACGAACAGCAAATACATTGAACTCCTTTCCGACACGGGTAGGAGATGCCGGCTGGCCGTGTGTCTTTGCAAGCATCGGGATCTCAGCCCAGTCTGAAGCCATGCGCTTGATGGTGTCGAGAACCTCCTTGAGAAGCGGCATGAAGCATCCGTCGATGGCTTCCTTGAATGAGAGAGGGACCGATGTGTTGTTGATGTCCTGTGAAGTCAGTCCGAAATGCACGAATTCTCCCCATTTCAGGATATCCATCTCCTTGAAGCGGTCCTTGATGAAATATTCAACGGCCTTTACGTCATGGTTTGTCACCTTCTCGATCTCCTTTACCTTTGCGGCATCTTCAGGAGTCATGTTTCTGTAGATGTCTCTCAAAGCCTCGAACTTCGATGAGTCAAAATCAGCGAGCTGAGGAAGGGGAATCTGGCAGAGTGCGATGAAGTATTCGATCTCTACGCGTACACGGTACCTGATAAGGGCGTATTCACTGAAATATTCTCTAAGTGGTTCGGTCTGACGCGAATAGCGTCCGTCAACAGGCGAAACCGCCAGAAGTGCATTATTATTCATTTCGTTTTATTTGATTATTCAGGATGCAAAGATACAAAAAAAGATATTTACAGAATAAGTTGATGGTTTTTATTAAAACTTTATTAATTTTGCGCACTTTTATGCAGATAACTAAACTTTTAGCAATTATAATCAATGAAGAAATTTCTTAGCAGACTTCCGCTTATCTGCCTTCTGGCTCTGGTTTGCGGTGTGTTTTTTAGTTGTGACCCTACTAAGGATAATGATGGCTCGTTCCAGGTTTCCGTGAAGGATGTGGGACCAGGCTATGTGGATGTTCAGGTAAAGGCTCCGGGCACTGTTGAAATCGCCTATATGGTGAGCAAGAAGGAGCAGCTCATGAACAATCCTGCCGTCATGTTCGTTTCGGGAACAACTCTTACAGTACAGGCTGATGATACTTTCAGGGTATCCAAGAATATTGAAGAGGATACGCAGTATTATCTGTACGTGGTGGCTGCGCTTGATGCCCAGAACTATTCGGAAATCATCACGCTTCCTTTCAAGACCACAAAATATGAACTTACTGAGCTTCTGACTGTAGTTGACAGGTCTCTCGACGGTTTCAAGATGCGTATAACAGTGCCTGAGGAGACAAAGGAGAGAGGCAATGCGATCCGTTATGCACATTCCTGCCTTCTTCAGTACAATTATTCAAGGATGTACTCAAGGGATGGCGGCAATGACTATTCCAACCTTCTTTATAATGGTGGAGCATATACCAAGTTCGTGGAGGATGATGCAACGCTTTCTTATTCGGAGGAGGAAAACTGGTATCTGTCGGATTCCGATGCGGACGGAGACGGTAATATTGATTGGATGAACCAATGGAACTCTATCTCTCCAGGTGAGCCGATCGTCTTCCTCGGAGGAGAGTTTGCATGGATGGAAGATCTTCCTGAATACGAGGACGGCCCTTACTATTTCCCTGCTGGCTGGAATCCAGGATATTATTATCCGATGCTCGACCCTTCATATTTCGGAGGTTCTGACGAAGATTCAGACGAAGGCAACGAGCAGAGCTCAATGGGTGTTGTTACAGATTGGAATCTTTACCATCCGATGGATGATTACTGGACAGGTGCATTCCAGCGCAAGATATTCCATAACGAGATGCCTGGTGTCATGGACGCGAATGTGGATTTTGAAATCATGGCCCTTACCCCTGTAGAGGCTATCCTTCATTTTACTCCACAGGACGGGGTCTACCAGTATTGTGTCGGAATCTTTGACTCCGCTACATACAATGAGTTCCTGAAACTCCTTACAATTGATGGAGTCGTTCATGAAGAGTATCTCCAGTGGGCTGTCACTTCATACTTCTCTGCCAGCGTATTCCCAACATTCGGACTTCAGGGCGAGCAGTATGTCGCTATCTCGGACCTTTTCTATATGCAGAATCTTCCTGCAGAGGATACATTCCATGTGCTGATCACAGCCATGAGCGATGAGTACGGTACAAACCAGAGTTTCTATCAGACAACATTCCAGCTGAAGCCGAAGGTTCTTCCTGCACCAAAGGTAATAGTCACAGCTGATCCGGAAAATTCGACTCCTTTCCATGCTGCATTCAACATACGTTGCGAGGACTATGAGACAGTCCCTGTCACAAGCGGTTATTATGCGGCAAACTATGTGAGGAACTGGAAACTTGCACTTAATGCCGGTTCTACATACTCATCTCTCGTGCTGAGCAACTCAGCGTACGGAAGTTTCCATGACTATGAGCTTTACGGTTATGAATACAAGACTTTCGACAAGGAGATCGGAGACAGCGTGCTGGTGAAGGTACCGGGCATAAATTCGCCAGAAGGACTTACAATCAAGATACCTTCAATCGACGGTGAGACTACAAGATGTGCCGTTCTCGGATATAACGAGGAACTTACTCCAAACGATCTTGATTCATATGAGTTCATCGAGGATTGTCCTGCAGTGGCAGACCTTACGACTCCATATGCACCGTATAAGCCTGCCGTCAGCACAAAGCATTATATGGATCTTACCGGTGACTGGACCATCTCGGCCACTCTCCAGAACGGTTCTGACGAGAAGGATACCTTCGAGTACAGTTCAGATGTGACCATATCTGCTGATTTGTTTGATTACCCTTCTACGCTTGCGCAGGAAGTGTACGATATCTATCAGAAGAACGGAAAGGACAAGGATGTTGTCGACGGACTTTACAACGAGTTCAAGGAAATGGCCGAAACCTTCACTACAGAGAGACTCGTGAACCAGAACCGTCTCCTGTGTACAGGATGGCTGGACAAGGCTCAGTACGACCGTCTTGCTACACGTACCCCATACGACCTCTTCATTGCGGAGGACTACAGTTCTCTTGACGTGTCGTCAATCTACAATGACTTTGGTCCTAAGTGGTATATCGAGACCGTGGAGAACGAGGATGGAACAGTGTCATACAAGGTTCCGTTCGATGATTACCTTCTCCCTCCTACCTTGAACTGGAGTGTTCCGTTCTACCTCTCTGCTATGGAGATCGATAACTACTATACTATCATGCATGCGGAGCTGAATGAGGACATGGATGTTTATCAGGCTTACAACAACATGCTTTCGTTCCCTGTGGAGGTTTCCGAGGACAGGAATACCATCACGATCCTTCCGTTTGTTTACGATGGTTCGACATACTATCCTAATCTGATAGGAATTGACCCTACATATGGAACACTTATGGACTATCCTGTGATTTCAAAGGTGGTTCTTACCCGTAATAACGGATCGTCATCAGCACCTAAGGCGTACTCTTCTGTTCCTGCCGGCAACGGTGTGAAGCCGAATGCAGAATTCCCGGCTGCTTCATTCAAGTCTATCACTCCGTTCGGAGCAGAGCCTGTGAAGTTTGTCGAGAGAAAGCATTTCGGTCTCGATCAGGTAAGAGAGAATGCAGACAGGTATTTCGAGAATCTCAAATCTAGAAACAAATAATGAAGAACTTATTGAAATACGCATCGCTGCTTCTTGCGGCAGCGATGCTTTTCGCATCCTGCCTTGAAAAGGATGATCCGACTCCCAATGGCGGAGAAGAACCTGGCACCGGAGAAGAAGTGACAGGAGAATTTAGAATCACTTACGACAAGGACGTGATCCAGGCAAACGGTACTGACGCCACGACTCTCAAGGTAATGCTTGGAGAGAAGGATGTGACATCGGAGTCTGTCATCTATGATGATAGCAATAACAAGGTGACTCTTTCCGGCGGAAAGTTTACTGCATCAAAGACCGGAACGTATAAGTTCTGGGCAAGTTACGGTACATACAGTACATATGACAAGTCGAAGACAGACAATGGTCTTGTCACCATCAAGGCTATTCCGGTTCCGGTACCTGCTCCTGCAAAGGATGATGCTCCGGACAAGACTTCATTCGTACGTCGTGTATTCATTGCGCAGAGTACAGGTACTGCATGCAAGTACTGCCCTGGAATGGTCATGATCATGAGGAAGGTCTTCAATCCAGAAAAGATGGTCCTTGCAGCCGTACATAATTTCGCTGCCGGTGATCCTGCATATCTTGCACAGCCTTCATATGGCTCTTTAGGCGCTTCGGGCGTACCTTCGGTAACAGTTGACTTCGCTTCTGTGTTTGGCGACTATACAAGTCAGTCGGGACTTAAGAGCGTGATCGACAGCCGTTACGATGCAGTGGATGCCAAGGTGGGTATTTCTGTGAATTCTGTACTCAAGGACGGATATCTTGTGGCAAGAGTTACAGTCAAGGCTGCCGAGACAGGAACATACAATGTCGGTGCATGGCTTCTTGAAGATGATATCTACGGCAAGCAGGCTGATGAATATGGTATCAAGAAGCAGGATCCTGACCATGATTATGACCGTCATGACAACTGTGTACGTATCGCAGATTCTAAATGGGAAGGATCTTTTGTGGGTTATCCTCTTGGCGAGATCAAGAAGGGCGAGACCATGTCAAAGACATTCGTGATGGAGATCAAGTCTGAATTCAAGACGGAGAACATGCATATGGCAGTCTTCGTTACCGAGGCTTCGGATGCCAAGCTGGGTCATAAGGTGCAAGGCAAGTATTACACAATGAACAACGCCATCGACTGCGACATCAATACAGAGGTGGGATTCGACTACAAGTAATCTACAGAAGCAGCATCACTGCAAACACATATAGAAGGAAGCCTTGGAAACCGAGGCTTCCTTTTGTGTCATGATATATGAATGTCTCCGTTTCATCCTCTTTGTAGACTTCGGTCAGGCTGTCAAGGTCCGGAAGGAATCTGTGAGACCATTTGCGGATAAGATGACCGTCGCTGAAGTAGGTGGCACCACCGTTGGAACGGTTCATGGCCATCAGAGTCTTGTGGTCAGATATGTACATCGGAATGTCAAGGCTCTCTGACGGCATTCCGGAAACCAGAAGTATAGCTTTGAATCCGGCTTCTTCCGCGTTGCTGACAAAATCTGCAGTCTTCTTCCATCTGTCCGCACTCATTTCCGGATCATAAACAGATACGACCATGACCTTTCCCTCTGCAGCCATCTCGTCCATATATACCCCGTCAGCATCGTAGAACGACAGGTCGATCAGTCCCTGTGTGTCTTCATTCTCAACGGCAAGTGTTTCAGTCCTCACGAATGTCCAGGTAGAGTCCGGAAGGTGCTCGAGGTCGAAGACCTCTTCCCTTCCGTCCTTTTCATAGACGAACACAGCCTCGTACATTTCCCCCTCGCCGTATGCGCTGCTCTGGGCTGTCTTAAGTGTCGCTCCCGGCTTGTAGTCCGTGAAATCGACCATCGGTCTGTACATCCATGAGTATACCATGAATGTCATGACTGATATGGTCACGACTCCGAAGGATACATATTTTCTTTTCAGAGGTGTCCCGAGCATCTTTGCAGGGAAGAAGTATGCGCACAGGAGTACGCACAGGACTATGTTCTTGAGGAAGGTCTCCATGTGGGTAAGGTGGATGGCTTCGCCGAAGCATCCGCAGTCCATCTGTGGGTTGAATATTACTAGCGCCAGAGTCAGGAATGTAAAGAAACCCTGGAATGCAAGGGCTGCGATTCCGATAGTCTTTCTCCATACTCCGGTGATCAGCGCTGTGCCTATGACTGTCTCGGCAAGAGCGAATGCCGCTGCGAGCGGCTTTGCTGCGAGACCGAGGAACTTCAGATGCATGAAGTCCAGGTATTCTCCCATGACAAGACCCGCTCCTACAGGGTCCATGAGCTTGAGTATGCCTCCCATGAAGAAGACAAATCCGGTTATGAAGCCGCAGAAGCGCTTGAGGCGGAGCAGAAGATATCTCATATGCTTATTGTATTGCAGAGTCAACGACTGTCTTTACCTTATCAAAGATTGCGCCCGGAGGGAGCATGTTTCCGTTCTCGTCCGAACAGTCGATGCGGATGAATCTAGGATCGATTTCGCACTGTCGTCTGTAGATGTCGCGTACCCTTTTCTGGAATTCTATATCCGCTTCATGGATGTCCTGTCTTCCCTCCAGATAATCCCTGTCAGATCCTCCTCTCTGGCTCTTGAGCTTTGACTCCACGAATCCTATAGGGACGTCAAGGAATATGTTGAGATCAGGTCTGGGAAGGTCGAAGTTTCCGTATTCGGTATTGCATATCCATTCCCTCAGGTCTGCGGCCTCTTCCGCATCCTTGAGCTTTGCACACTGGTATGCTATGTTGGAATAGACATATCTGTCCAGCAGGACTGTTCCGCCTGATGCCAGAACCCTTTTCATGTCCGGAGCCGCACCATGTCTGTCTTCTGCAAAAAGAAGTGCTACAAGCTGAGGGTGAACAGCTTCGTTGGATCCGAAGTCTCCGCGGAGGAAGCGGCTTATGAGTTCCCCGTATACGGGGGCGTCATATCGTGGGAAATGTATGTATTCGAGACTTCCGAAGATGCTCTCGAGATATTCTCTCAACTTCTTTACCTGTGTGGACTTGCCTGCGCCGTCCAGACCTTCCAGTACTACCAGCATATATGTCGTTTTTTGAATTATCCTACAAATATAGTAATTTTGTTGTATGAAAGCCAGCAGACATATAGAGATAATGGGCATAGTCAATCTGACGGACGATTCGTACTTTGCGGATAGCCGGTGTTCCGGTGTGGATGCGGCAATGAGACGTATCGGTCAGCTGGTCAGCGAGGGCGCGGATATCATAGACATCGGCGCCTGTTCGTCCCGTCCCGGTTCAGTTCCTGTCGGAGCTGACTGCGAGTGGGAGAGGCTGGAGCCTGTCCTGAAGGCAGTCAGGGCCTCTTTTCCTGATCTCAGGATCTCCATAGATACATATTGGGCTTCCGTGGTGGAACAGACTTACTCCGTTATAGGTGACTTCATTGTCAATGACATCTCCGCCGGCGAGGATGACCCCCTTATGCTTCCGACTGTCGGCAGGCTTGGGCTTGAATATATCGCGATGCACAAGCGTGGGAACTCTGTGTCCATGTCATCCATGACTGATTATGAGGATGTTACGGCTGAACTCATCAGTTATTTCAGGGACTTTGCAGTCAAGGCGGACAGGGCCGGAATCAGAAAGTGGATTCTTGATCCCGGATTCGGATTTGCAAAGACAGTCGGGCAGAATTACAGGCTTCTTGCCAGTCTCCCAGAAATTGCAGCAGCCTTGAATGAAAATGGCCTTGCACCAAGGATATTGGCCGGTGTTTCCAGAAAAAGCATGATATATAGGCCGCTGGATTCTTCTCCTGCGGATGTGCTGCCGGCCACTCAGGCGGTGCATATGGCCGCACTGATCAAAGGCGCCGATATCCTTCGTGTACATGATGTAAAGGAGGCGAGACAGACCGCTGCCTTGTATGAAATCATGGATTCCCATGAATATTAGAGGGTTTCGTTGATATTTTTGCAATTTTTTTTCGAAAAAAGAAGATTTATCACTACTTTTGCCGATTATGTTCCCTTTTGGGAAAGGGATATTTATGTAAATAACTAGATGTTTTTATTATGAAAAGACTTCTTCTTTGTCTTGCTGTCCTTGTGTCGGCCGTTGCAGCCGCCCAGGTACCGTCTGTTACAGTAGAGACTGTCAAGGGTGAATCTTTTGACACTGCCGATCTTCTCAAGGAAGGCAAGCCGATGATCATCTCCTTCTGGTCTACATCGTGCAAACCTTGCATCCATGAGCTGGATGCCGTCTACGATGCCCTGCCTGACTGGCTTGAAGAAGTTGATTTCAATGTGGTGGCAGTGTCTGTGGATAACAGCAGGCTTCTTTCCAAGGCTAAATCCTTCACGCAGGGACGTGGATGGGGCGAAGACTTCATCCTTCTTTTTGACAAGAATGAGGAATTCAAGAGAGCGATGAACGTATCCATGGTGCCTCATGTCTTCGTCGTGGACAAGAAGGGTAAGGTCGTTTTCTCACACACATCATATGTCCAGGGCGGAGAAGTAGAACTCCTTGAGGCTTTGAAGAAACTTTAAGCATGAACCGTATATTTACTATTGTATCTGCTCTGTTTCTTTGTGTCGCGGTTTCTGCAGCAGAGAAGGAGAAGAAGGACTTGGGATATCTGACAGGAAGTCTCGAGTCCAATAATCATGTTTATGTCGAAGATGCCGGCACAGGCTTTACAAAGGACTTCAATGACCGTCTGAGGGAAGGAGACATATTCGCTACCAATGATTATCTGAAGCTGGATTACTACAACGGCAGATTTTCGGCAGGAATGCAGCTGGAGGGCTATTTCCCTTCGCTTGTCGGTTATCCTTCCGTGCTTGACGGTATGTCATTGAGCAACCTCTATGTCACATGGAAGGATGATTCATATTCCGTTACTGCGGGAACATTCTATGACCAGTTCGGAAGTGGTCTTCTCTTCAGAAGCTGGGAAGACAGGACCCTCGGACTCAACAATGCTCTTGTCGGTGCCAGGGCGACATACAGTTTCGGTGACTTTGTCGATGCAAAGGTCCTTTGGGGTATTCCTCGTCTGGGAACAGGAGTCAAGGAGGAGGGATTCTTCGGTCTCGGTCTTACGAAGACTTGGCTCGGAGGTGCTGACGTCAGTGTCTCTCTCGCAGATATCATCGGTCTGGATGACATGCTTCTTTCTGTTGAAGGTTCGTTCCTTGCAAAGCATGAGGATGTGGGATACTTCACATCGTTCAGCCCGTATAACCTCGGATGGTCTGCAAGGGCTAACTTCGACTATGACGGATATTACGTAAGAGGCGAATTTGTAGATGCCGGCAAGCAGAAGGTCGGCTTTATGGCAGACCCGGTCAGAGGAAACGCCCAGCTCATCGAGTTCGGATATAACGGTAACGGTCTCGGACTGTCTGTCACCGGACGTCGCCTTGAACGCATGCTCCGCAAGATATATTCATATTCTTCGTCAGAGCCTGGATTCAGCGATGCGACCAACCTTATGGCATATGCTCCCGCAATGTGTACCCAGTATACATACATGCTGACAACCCTCAATCCGTACAATCCGAAGATTGGAGACGGTGCTGCCGCAGGTGAGATAGGAGGACAGGTCGATGCCTTCTATAATTTCCGTCGAGGTACGAAGATCGGCGGCAAGAGAGGAATGAAGGTTCATGCAAACTTCTCGAATTACTGGACGCTCAATGAGGATGGAGGCCTGAAGGGAGGACACAGGCTGTTTACAGATTTCAGTGTCGATGTGGAGAAGCAGTGGACGAAGAAGTTCAAGACCGTGCTTATGTACTCTCTCCAGGATTACGATGACTATCACAGCACTAACGGCAGATATATAGGACAGTCGCACACTGTAGTCGCCGATATGCTTTACAAGTGGACCAGCAAACTGTCTACCCGAATGGAACTCCAGTATCTTGCGTCCAAAGACTATCAGAAGGACTGGATGGCAGCCTTGCTTGAGGTAAGTTTCGCGCCGCACTGGAGCGTATTTGCAAGCGACATGTGGAACCATGGTGACACAGGACTCCACTATTATAATGCCGGACTCAGCTACACAATGGCCAATCTGCGCGTTGCCGCCGGTTACGGGCGTTACAAGGAAGGCTATATCTGCTCCGGCGGAGTATGCCGTGCCATCCCGGCCTATACCGGAGCAAACATTACTCTGACAGCTTCTTTCTAGAAACAACATAAGTAATACTACTAATAACATTTTTAATTATTAACTAAATCCATTCATTATGAAAAGACATTTTCTTACAGGCCTTAAGGCCTTTGCAGTGAGCGTCATGGCGCTTCTTGCAGTGTCTTGCTACGATGACAGCAAAATCTGGGGTGAGATCAAGCAGATCAAGAGCGATCTCGCTGCACTCCAGCAGAAGCTTAACGATGAGGTTGCGACCCTCAACAGCGTTATCGGTGCCCTTGAGGCTAAGGTCGCTGTTGTGAAGGTTGAGAAGAATGAGGCAGGAAACTATGTCCTCACATTCTCAAACAACGAGACTCTCGAGATTTCAGCAGCTGACGCTAACGCAAACAACACAGGTCTTGTGACCACCATCACTGTAGATGGCGTTACATACTGGGCTGTCGTTGGTGCTGACGGTGAAGTTATAAAGCTTGACGCTGTCGTTCATCCTGACACAAAACTTCTCTTCAAGGTTGATCCTGAGACAGGTGTCCTCTTGGTTTCTTACAACGGAACTGACTACGAGTCTACAGGAGTAATCGTAAACGACGAGAGAACTTTCAACGTAGTTGAGAAGTTCGTTGACGCTGACGGTTATGTAGTTATCACAGTAGGTGGCGTTGACTACAAGCTTCCAAAGGTATCAACTAACACATTCGAGATTCTTTCAGGTATGGTATTCTTCTCAGCAGGTGAGACAAAGACTATCCCTGTTGACATGAACGGCGTGGTTACATCTATGGTAGCAAAGCAGCCTAGTGGCTGGACTGTTGAGCTTACAGACGGCGGACTTAATGTTACCGCTCCTGCTGACGAATCAGAGGGTGATGACGACTACATGGGTGATGACTGGGGCCCGCTCAGTACTGACGTGGCAAACGAGACTTATGGTAAGATCGAAATCTGGGTCGTAACTGAAGACGGCAAGACTCTGGTAGGTTCAGTCGCAGTATCTCTTGAGGGAATGTTTGCTGAAGTTTCATTCTCTGAGGACAAGGAGAAGGGTACTATGGTGACTGTTGAGGTTCCTACATACATGGAGGACGTATACGATGATAACTGGAACGTTATCGGTCAGGAGCCGGTTGCTATGTACTATCCTGTATTCTTCGGTGCGTGCGAGGCTGACAAGTTTGACGGTGCTGCTCTTGCAAAGACTCTTGATTATTTCGCACTTGGTGAAGACGAGGCTGCTAATCCATCTATATTTGGAATGTATGAGCCTAATGAGGAGGGTTATGGCTATAACTGGCTTATTAATCGTACAGTTTCTATGAAGGAAATGCTCGGTGCTGAACCTGAAGTTGGCAAGAGATATGTTGTATGGGCATACAACAGAAATGCTGATGCTTATCAGAACAGCGCAGATTCGTTCATCCTTACTTACTATGTTCCTACCAGAACATCGATTGCCGTCACTTCTACTACATGGCAGGATGCTGACCTTGATATCACAGTTGAAGGTGCAGAGGAGTTTGTTGTGGTAGCAGCTTACAAGGAGGATTTTGAGTACTATACAAGTTCGGAAGGCTGGTGGAACCCAGAATATCTTGCCATGATGGCTCAGTACGGAATGAACTTCACTTTCATGGATGTATTCCTTCCAGGTACGCTTGGTGGTGCGGGTCTGCATTCTTTTGCAGGTGAGATCGTCAAGGGATCATTCAAGAACAAGCTTACTGAACTTGGAGCTTCTTCAGAAATCTCATATGAGTACAATCCTGAGCAGGACTTTGTTCTCTGTGTTCTTCCTTTGTCTCCATACAAGTCTGACAAAGATTATACACTTGCAGATATTGATACATTGTCATTCAAGCTTGGCAAGCTTCAGGCAGGTGGCGCGGCAACTGTGTCGTTCGGCAAGGCAACTGCTGATTTCAATTCCTTCACTCTTCCAATGACAACTACTTCAGGTGTCAAGACAGTTTACAAACATTGGACTACAGAGCAGTATAATGCTTTGGTAGGTGGTTTTGAGACAGGCGAGACAATGCAGGACTATATGATGGCGAACTTCTCTAGCCTGATCAAGACAAATAAGGCATCAGATGAGGTGTATGCACAGAGCTTGACCAAGAATACCTCTTATACAGTCGCTGCGATGGCAATTGATGCTGATGGAAAGTGTGGAGAGGTAGCTGTGGCGGAAGTAAAGACGCTGGATTATCCATATGATAACACCAACATGAAGGTAGAGGTCGATTCTGTTGTATTCGATGCAGAGAATGCAAAGAAGGTTACTGTAACCTATAAGGTCACTGGTGCAACGTCTATCGTTGTAAATGCAAGTTTTGGTACCCCTACGCTTCGCAACAACGAAAAGGGTGCTTCTATAGTAGAAGGTTATCTTATGGCTAACGGACCTGAATATTATTATCTCATGAAGTATGATGTAGCTGAGGATGGAACAGTTTCTGTGACATATAACAACTACAATGCAACTTACAAGTGGTCGTATGCTGTCGCTTATAAGTATGAGAATAAGAAGGTTACAGCCCTTACAAATGCTGTAATCACAGACCTTTCAACTTATGCTGAATAATCGGTAAAAGTCTATCCTGTTGAGGCAGCCAACCGGCTGCCTCTTTTTTTTTCGGAATTATCCCTTTTAGGCTTGTAAATAATCCTTTACTATAAATAGCAAGAAGAGTATATTTATAATAAAAAAGAGTTACCATGCTGTGCCTATTCCTAACGGAAGTTTGCAGACGAGCCACAAACCGCCCTACATAGGTTGCCACATAGTGCAAGAGTCAAAACCTACATCACCATGCTTGGCCAAGGGTCTTTTTTTACACAGGCGTGGTAACTCCACAACAAAAGTAATCATTAAATCACAACTTCATTTAAAAAAAGTTGTGATTTTTTCTATATACTAACTGCAATGTGCTGGACATTAGCACATTGCATATCTATCTTTGTAATATACAAAGAGATAGATAAGATGAATTACTTTCAGTTTACAAAGAGATTTCCTACCGAGAACGCAGCGATTGACTATATAGTGGAAAAGAAATATCCTGACGGATACTATTGCCCAAAGTGCGGATGCTACCATAACAGGATATACCATCAGTCATACGACAGAAGAAAACTATACTGCAATAACTGCAAGTCGGAGTTCTCCGCACTGACAGGAACAATATTCGAGAATACGCACCTTGATATAAGGATGTGGCTCTATGCAATAAATCTCGTTACCATAGCGAAAAAAGGCACATCAGCGTTGCAATTGCAGAGGGAACTCGGCATAGGGTCATATAAATGTGCATGGAGAATGATGCAGAAGATTCGCGGTGCCATATCAAATGAAAATATGAAGGATGTCTTTGAGGCTGTTGTTGAGATTGATGAAACCTATGTGGGTGGAAAGCCAAGAAAGAAGAATGTCCATAATGAGCGGGAAACAAACGAGAACTTCAACAAGCGTGGTCGTGGCTGTGCAAAGACACCTGTCATCGGTGTGAAGGAGAGGAGTACAGGCAGAGTTCATGCAGTTGTGGCTAATTTCAATGATAAGGGCAAACAACTGACAGGAAAACAGTTATTCAATGTATTGAAGATGGTTTGCAAGGATGGCACAACTGTCATGACCGACCAATATTCAGGATATAACATCTTGGATAAGGAGAACGAGAAGAACTTCATTCGTGTAAAGGTTGACCACTCTGTATTGTATTCATTGGGTAAGGGTATGCATACCAACGGCATAGAGAGTTTTTGGGCCATTGTCAAGAGAGGTGTATATGGAATCTACCACCATGTATCATTGAGATACATGCAGAGGTACATGGATGAATTTTGTTTCCGTATGAATCACAGGGAAAGCAGTGAGGCTTTTGAGAGCCTTGTTAGTCTATCAGTGAAACAGGTGGCATAGGGTTTGGGTATGTCATTTTGATTGATTACCTTTGAGGGAAAACAATACTCAGTTTCAATATGCAACCTCTTAAAGAATATTGCCATCGGGCATTAAAAGAAAAACAAATTGAGGAACAATCTCATCTTTTTAAGACAGGACATACATACACATTTTGTAATAAGTATATTTTTGATGTCTATGAGTTTGTCGATTATGACCTTGATGATGAATTTAAAGATTTCAACGTAGCAGGATTATATTGTTTTACCACAGAGTTCTCTTTCGCTGAGTCTAAAATGAAAGACGGCAAACAAGTAAAAAATGGCAGAATACATTCATTGTTTTATCTTGGTAAAACAGACGACTTCAGTACTCGTAAATTTTCTAAACATGAAAATTTTGAGCGGTTCAAGGCTTTGCCCACTTCCAAAGATAAAAAATTCATAGGTATATATCAATGTAGTGCGGATGAGAATGCGAAAGACCTTGAATCCAGAATTCTATCTAAATATAATTTTGCAGACAATACCTCCGAAAATACAAATAAAAAGGGGCTACCAACTACTATTGTGGAAAATCAGGCAATTTCTTCAACTCGCGAACAATAAATGGTTGCCAATGATTGGAAGGTCCTTTTAGCATTCTACCATCAGAGGCTTTGTTGTCTTTGTAATAAAGCACATAACACCCATCATCAGAGGCGATATGATAAGTTGATAAGCCATCGCTTATTCCAACATAGCTATGTGTTTTTACACCATTGTTTAAAGTAATTTCTGTATCATGTGAAACCACTTTAAAACCATCATATTTATCTATTTTATTGACAATTCTCCTTGTTGTTTCAGATACAATATACCTCAAATCACCCTCCGTTAGTCTCATAACATTGACTTGAGGTGATTTGTTTTCTTGCGTCTGCACTCGTTGTGCTTGCATCGTATTCTTTCGTGGTTGAAGCAATGACTTATTGGCTGCAACCGCATAGAAAGAACAGATGATGACAAGTTGCTGACGCGGATAAATAACAAAATCAAACCTCCAAGCACCACCCAAACCATCATTGAAAACCCAATAGCGTTTCATAGGATTGGTTATCCCAATCCCTGTTAATTGGTTGACATGTCCTCGGAATTGGTTAAGCATTACCATCTTTATTGTATTTGCTTTTTGTATAGATACGTTCTTGCCAACCATTGCACGTGCAAAGGTTTCAGCCGCAAGAGACGTTTTTCGCATGACTACAATGTTCATTGTTGTTTACCTCCTTCTGAAAATTGTTTGGCCATCTCATAATTCAGGGCATCATCGAAATCTTCATATGATAAACAATCATATTGTCTACATAATTCTTCAGCACTGATTGCGTTTATGTTATTCTGATTCTGTACCGGATTCATAACTTGTTGTCTTGTAGTATATAAATATCAGTCCACAAGGAAAAAGAAGGACAGGTATTTGTTAAAACGAAGATTGTTTCATAATTTTGTGGAACAATAACAACTGACATATTTCAAAAGGCGTTTGCTTTTATTTCGGGGATTCTGAAACTTGGACACTTTCATTATCACACCCAAAGGAATAGAGTTAAACGCTCACGCTGTATATCGGCGTGGGCTTTATTCCATAGTAGGGTGTGAGGTAGTCCAAGACCGCAGAATCCGACTTTAGAAAGAGTCCACGCTTTTTCTATGTGTCATGATGATATGGTGGCTCCTCACCATTGATTACTAACGTCTCTATAGGAGATATGGGACATTACAACTCAAAACATCATGTACAAAGAAACGTTTTACATCAACTGCAAGAAATGCGGTTCACCTGTAAGAGCAGAGATTCCTGAAAACACATGCGGATGCAATGCTTACTGCACAAGTTGTGGTTACACGAATCATGTATCATGTAGGACATGGACATGTGGTCGTCCTGAGGGAATTAGAGTAATGTAAAAATGTCTTCCCTTTTTATCCCATCCTGTCAAAAAGACAGGATGGTTTTCACTAATTTGTTATTTTTGATAACCAATAAATTCAAAGATACATTATGTACTACAACGAGATAGAGATAAAGCATATTCTCAATGATTCTTACATGGACACATATGAGGTTTATGAAAAAATGAGTAAAAATCAACGTGACATATTATATCATTCATTATTCGATGATATGTCACGAAGAAAAATTGATGATAATGAAGGTTACATGTTTGCTTCGTTGCCTATAAAACCTCAAGATTGTGTTCATGAAATTAATTTGATTTTTGAACGACATCAAACTATAAAGATATATTTTCAGTCACTTGTGGATTTGAGAGAAAATATTGACCTTATAATAAACGACAATAATTTCAAACGGATTGTACTCCTGATGTTTTATATCAAAGATTATATCAAACCAATAGAATGCAATCTTTGAAATATCTCATTTTGCCCCTCTGTTTCAAGATTGCCATAATCTATGGTATGAGGTGTGCTGAGATATTCAATAAAAGTGAGAATTGTGCAAGCAAGGACAGACATACCTTCTGCCATAGTTCCACTTTGAAATCTTTCTATGCCATGCAGAAATATATCATCTTTCTCCTGTTGTGTAAGGTCTGAATATCGTTGTCTCATACAATAATGTAGTATGAGAATATATAAAAGTCAACCAATGATGGAAACATATATGGGTTGACTTTTATATATTTGTCCTTTACAAGTAGGAATCAACTGCCTGTCTTATTATTGTAAAGGTTATTTACAAGCCTAAAAGGGATAATTCCGTTTTTTTTCATATGCCGAAGGCATTTTCATGAAATTAATTGTATATTTGTAAGTTATAGGAAAATTCTTATTAATGCAAAATCAATATCTTATGAAAACTTTCAAAGCTACAGTAAAGTCCCTCCTTTCAGGACTTCTCTGTGTCGCAATGTCTGCTCCGATGCTGACCTCGTGCTACGACGATTCGGCAATCTGGGGAGAGATTGACGAGATTACAGGAAGACTTGATGAACTGGAGGAGAAACTTAACGGTCAGATCCAGGCATTCAATGATCTGGTTGCCGGCGGTGATCTGCTGATCAAGTCGTTTCAGAAGCAGAGTGACGGATCTTATGTGGTGACTCTTTCCAACGGTACCACTTTCGGTGTACTTCCAGCAGGCGTAAGTGTACGCGGACTTATTTCATACAAGGAAGTTGACGGAGTCAAGTATTGGGCCATGTATAATGCCAATGGTGTCCTCGAACTTCTTGTAGATTCCTCAAACAACTATATACCTGTTGAGTCAGTGGTTCCAACAGTCAAGGAAAAGGATGGGAAGTTCTATCTTGTAGTAGGTGACCAGGAGTATGAGACAGGATTCAGCGCTGATTCTGCGCTTTCTGTGATTACAAGTTATGTGCTCAATAAGGATGACAGCGGAAATGTATATTCAGTCACCTTCACTTTCGGTGAGGAAGGACTGTCATTCACAATCCCTGTAGACGGATACCTTGGCTTCTCGTTCAGGCTCGGTACAGCAGGAAATTCTTCAGTCATCAAGGAATATTATGTTGATTTCGGGTCAACAGGAAAGATTCTTGCCGGAATGGACGGAGTTGAGGATTATGTACTTCAGATTCCTGAGGGATGGAGAGTCGTGGAGGAAATTGACGAACTCATGGGTGATACTTATCTCCATATTACCGCACCTGCCAAGGCAAAGGTCGAGGCAGGCGAGGCTGTTGCTGAAGGTAATCTCAAGGTCGTTGCTGTCATTGAGGGCGGAAAGGCCATGGCTGCAAGACTGCATCTTACAACGTCACCTTTCAAGACTTTCACAGCAACATCAACAAATGCTGTCATAGAGATCAATACCGGTGTAGACAAATATATATACGGTGTAGCCGACTATCCATATGATGCTGCCGCTGTATTTGCGCAGGCGCAGGAGCTCCTTCAGGCAAATGATGCAGGAGTCGCTTCTTCCGACATCGATATGCCTCTTGCAGAAATCAAGGGTTCGGAACTGTCTTCAGGTTCAAGATATGTGCTTTGGGCAATGCCTGCTTTCTATGACTACAGCGAAGACTCTGCAGGTTATTCTCTCAAGGAGGATGTCGTTTGCACATATGAATTCACTTTCAACAATATCAAGCTTGAGGCTACTTCAGTTTCATATAATGATGCTGTCATCAAGTTGGATCTCGGTGGTGCCCAGGCATTCTACGGAGGTACCGCACTCAAGTCGGACGAACTCTTCACTGAGATTCTTACCCAGATCAACAGCGGTGTGGCCGATGTATATACAGAACCTTTGACCTATGAGGGTTCTGCATTCAAGTTCCCTGTCAATTCTGTACTTGAGCCGGCTCCGAAGACCACTTATGTCACTTGGGTGGTTCCTGTCGTTGATGGAAAGACGGAATATATTGCAGGTGACATCACATATGTGGAGTTTACTACAACCGGTATCACTTCCGGCGGTTCTGTAAACGTGACAGCCGGTACTCCTACCGTGACACGTACCAGCATCAGCGTTCCTCTTTCAGCAGAAGGAGCAAGCGCTATCATGTATGTGTATCTCAAGAGTGCCTATGCCGGAAGATATGCGTCAGACACCCAGAGGGCTGACCTCCTCCTTGAGTCCAAGGACAGCAAGATAGTGTACTCAAATTCTGCAGACGCCCTTATAGAGAAGCTTTCTCCGGAGGCTAAGATGACTATGTTTGCCATGGCTCTTGACAATGATGGCAAATATGGAAAACCTGTTGCAGTCGAGGCCACAACGGATGCTATTAAATACAATGACATCACTGTTACTCTAGGTGAGCCTGTAGTTTCAGCCAATAAAGCTGAAGTGCCTGTTACCGTATCCGGTGAGGCTGTTGATTACATCTGGTGGTTCGGCAAGGAAGAGTCCGATATTTTCTGGACTTCATCGGAGATGTGCAACAAGTCAAAGGAGGGTGCCCAGCAGTACATGGCTCTTTATCCGGGCGATTCCAATATCACCAGAGCCATGAACAAGTCAATATTTGAGGATGGTATCTTAAGTATGGACGAACTTACCGTTGATACCCAGTATGTCCTTCTGGTCCTTGCAAAAGATGAGTCAGGCGAGTATTCAAAGGCAGGATTCACCAGATTCAGAACACTTGCCGCAGACCTTGGAACAATCGTTCGTGCTGGAACTGAGACATGGAATGCAACGAAGGCTCAGGTTTCCATCAAATGGCATGAAAACAAGTTCAGGAAGGCTGAGAATTCAAACATGTCCGCTTTCTATGCATTTGATATTACTGTTCCAAAGGATCTTACTGCATATGTGCTCTGTGTGAGTGATGATTATTTCGATCAGAATCCAGAAATCAGAAAGGAGGAGGACAAGATTCTTGATATAGAAGCTCAGTGTTCTCGTAAATATGATGCAGGAATTATAGTATACGATGAGAATGGAGATATAAAGCGAGAACCAGATTGGACTGATGATGCAGGAGAGCTCCATACCGGTACGCTGATGAATGTATACTCTTTCTATGTGCATGGTTATCCTACTAACGGATTTGCTACATATTTTGCGGAGGGTTCTCATGGCGAAGACAACTGCACTTCTTGGGAGGACGGAGACTGCTATAATTACAATTATGCCTTGAATTCGATTACCAAGCGCCATTCGATAGACTATTATATCGAGTATGTGAAGAATACCAGAGGTAACTACTGCAAGACAGAATCTACAATCAACAAGGTTGCTCAGGACCTTTTCAATGCTTATTATCCACATTATAAGGACGCAAAGCCGCTTATCTTCGAAAACCATGGTGATGCACTTTATATGGAGAATCACTATGCTATCGGAACAGACGATTCAGGTAAGGTAGTGGATGATGTGTATGTTGTCTTTGTGGACAAGGATGGCAACTACTATGAGCCAATGTCATTTGAGGTACCTAACTACTTCAAGTAACAGATACTGTCAGGACCTTCGTTGAACAGGAGGTCCATGATGGAAAGATCGGATTGGAAGCCGTGTTTCCGGGAGAATACCTGGAAATACGGCTTCTCCTTCTTCAGATCCTGGAGGATGTTGTTCGGACGCTTGGGGTGGATCACTTCACGCAGGTCCGTGCACTCGATGGCTGTCCCGTCTGGCAATGTCTGGATTCCGCTTTTTGAGAATCCTTCAGTCGTGCGGAGGTCGACAGCAAGCCCTGTCTTTTCGATAAAGAACCGTGTCAGGGCCATGTTCAGATCAAGCAGTCTCTCCGGTCTGCTCTCAAGTATCCCGAAAAGTTCGTCTTGATAATATTCGAAGTAGGCTGATGTCCTGTAGGCTGATACTATAGCCCTTTCATGTTGCTGCAGCCAAGGTGTACTCCAGTCGATCCGGATCTCAGATATCGGAAGCTTGTGTGTGCCACCTTCGTGGATTATGGGGTAGGAGAGTGCCTGCACCCCGTCAGCCGCATAGAACCTGCAGCGGTTGCGGTATGACTGTTTCTGATAGTTTTCGCAGGCTTCGATATAAACGACCGACGGGGACAGTTCGAGTGAACTGTCTCCGTCCCGTCTGTTTCTCAAGCCTTCCATCTCCTCCGCCATTGCGGCAAAATAGGAAACAGGCGGCATGTATGCTGTTGAAAATAGCTTCGGCACCTTAGTCGATATTGCCTTTTACGTCTGCGCCCATACCTCTGATGATACCTCTCTTTGATCCGCGGATGAATTCGAGAATTGTATCTCTTTCTTCTGACTGAGGGAATCCGAGTTCTATCTTTGCAAGGGCGTCAGATACGTTTGTTCCGTTATTATAGATTATGTCGTACATGTCCTTGATGCTGCGGATCTGGTCTGAAGTGAAGCCTCTCCTGCGTAGTCCGACGATGTTGACTCCTGCATATGTCAGAGGGTCGCGGCCGCAGAGTACATAAGGAGGTACGTCCTTGTTGATCTTGCATCCGCCTCCGATGAATGCGTGCTTTCCGATTCTTGAGAACTGGTGAGCTACTGAACTTCCTCCGATTGTAGCCCAGTCATCCACATCTGTCTCGCCTGCGATGCCCACATAACTTACGAGGATGCAGTTGTTTCCGACAGTACAGTCATGTGCTACATGGGTGTAGGACATGAGGAGCACATTGTTTCCGATCCTTGTCACGCCTCTTCCGCTAGCCTTTGTTCCGCGGTTGATTGTTGCGCATTCGCGGATGTTCACGTTGTCACCTATCTCGACATATGTAACCTCGCCGTCAAACTTGAGGTCCTGAGGTATGGCTCCGATCACTGCACCAGGGAATACGGTGCAGTTCTTTCCTATCTTTACATAATTGAATATTGTGGCGTGAGGAAGAATCCTGCAACCGTCTCCTATTTCAACGTGTTCCTCGATATATGCGTATGGTCCGACTTCTACATTCTCTCCAAGTCTTGCGTTCGGATGTACTGTTGCCAGTGGATGGATATTTGCCATTTCTCTATCTTTTATAGTTTTGCTCTTACGGCCTTCGCCGCTGTAGTGTTTATTCCGTGTCCGGCCTTTTCTGCTGTCACCTTCGCCTTGAGGAAGCCTCCGCAAAGCCTGAGGTCACCGATAAGGTCAAGAAGCTTGTGTCGCGAACATTCATTAGGGAATCGCAGCACCAGATTGCTCAGGTAGCCGTCTTCACGCACCTTGAGGGCAGGTACATTGAATATCTTCGACATCCTGTCTACCTGTTCGTCAGTCACAGGGTGTTCTACTATTACAATCGCATTGTCAACATCTCCTCCCCTTACGAGTCCGTTTTTGAAAAGGTACTCAAGTTCATGGAAGAATACGAATGTCCTGCATGTTCCGATCTCTTTCGCATAGACGATGTCCCCGTTCCATGTCGCGTGCTGCACCCCGAGGACCCTTGAGTTGAAATCCACCTTAATGTCGTATGAGAATTCGTCTGCAGGCTCTATGCGGACCAGGGACTCTTTCTCTTCGTTCCGTATCTCTACGCTTTCCTTTAGCTCAATATATCTTCTTGGGGCATCCTGACTCTCAAACCCGTCAGCCCATATCGCGTCGATGTACGGCTTCGCGCTTCCGTCAAGAATAGGGACCTCTACGTTGTCTATGTCTATCAGCGCGTTATCCACACCCATACCTGTCAGTGCCGACATCACATGTTCGATAGTTGAGACTGATGCTTCTCCACAGGAAATGGTTGTGCTTCTGGCTGTATTTGAAACATTCTCAGCCAAGGCGTCCACATAGGCATCTTCGCCTATGTCCGTCCTCCTGAACCGGATTCCTGTGTCGGCCGGAGCCGGGTTGATGACCATTTTCGCTATCCTTCCTGTATGAAGTCCTTTTCCTTCAAATGAATAGCTTTTCCTTAATGTCTGTTGCTGTTGCATTATTTACTGTGTGTCTCTCTCTTTTTTCAAATAGCGTGCAAAGATAGTTAAAATTTTCTATATCACTACTTTTTACCCGCTTTCTTGAAAGCCGCATAACTTCTCATGTAATCCATGTAAGGAAGTGCCGGTGTTCCGAAATACGACTGCCCCGGCGTCTTTATGTTGGTTATGAGTCCTGTCTGTGCTCCGAAAGATGTGTTGTCGGCTACGGTAAGGTGGCCGGCGATTCCGACCTGTCCTCCTATGATGCAATGTTCTCCGACCTTTGATGAACCTGCGATGCCTGACATCGCCGCCATGACTGTGTGCGGACCGACTTCGACATTATGTGCGATCTGGCAGAGATTGTCTATCTTCGTTCCCTTCTTCACGATGGTGGATCCCATCTGTGACTTGTCCACACATGCGTTGGCTCCGATTTCCACGTCGTCCTCGATGATCACATTGCCGGTATGCTCGATCTTCTTCCATGTGCCGTCCTCCAGTGGCGCGAATCCGAATCCGTCCGCTCCTATCACTGCGTTGGCATGAATCGTCACCCTGTCCCCGATGACCATTCCGGGATAGATGCGTACTCCCGGATATATAGTGCAGTATGAGCCTATCTTCACATCATCGCCGATGTATGCACCTTCGAAGATCTTCGTGCAGTCACCGATCACTGTCTTCTTTCCGATATATGCGAAGTCTCCGACATAGACTTTCTTTCCGATCTTCGCGCTCATACGTATTCTGCTGCGGCATCCTCTGTATCTGCGGTAAGATCTTTTCCTTGCTGTCACATAGTCCAGAAGTGCGGCGACGGCGGCATAAGAATCATCCACCCTTATCATTGTCGCTGATACGGGCTCCTTAGGCTCGAAAGTGCTGTTCACTATGATTATGTCGGCATTGCACTTGTATACGTAGTGCTCGTACTTCGGGTTTGCGAAGAAACAGATGGATCCGGGCTTTCCGCTTTCGATTCGGGCAAATGTCGTCACAGTCGCTTCGGGGTTTCCGTCGACTGTTCCTCCCAGGATTTCAGCAATCTCCTTTGCTTTGAATTCCATGATATTGCAGGTTCAGGTTCAATAATTTGCGTTATTCTGATTTTATTCGTACATTTGCACCGTGAGAATGATTCAGGGGGCAAGGTTGCCCCCTTATTTTATGCATTGACACAAGGTGAAAATGAACGCTTCAGTTATAATAGATGCAATCAACGATGAAATCGTTGCACGCGGCTGCTTCATTGTTGACGTTTCTGTCAGCAAAGATAATGATATTGTCCTTACGATAGAGTCGGAAGAGGGCATAATCGAACTTGAAGACTGTGTTTCAGTCAGCCGTTTCTTTGAAACGAAGTTCAACCGCGAGGTGGAGGATTATTCTCTGACGGTAAGTTCCGCCGGTCTTGACCAGCCTTTCAAGGTGTACAGGCAGTATCTCAAGGCTGTCGGTACGAGGGTGGAAGTCTCTCTCAAGGGAGGGGAAAAGATTGTGGCGGTGCTTGAGGCAGCTGATGAAGATGGCATAACCTTGAAGTATACGGCCAAGGAAGCCGTGGAAGGGAAAAAGAAGAAGGAGCTTGTGGAGCATGTGGACCGTTTCGCCATGGATCAGGTAAATGCCGTAAGACCATTCATAGAATTCAAATAATAAAAACATAAACGGAAATGGAAAAGATTGGACTTAAAGATGCTTTTGCTGAGTTCAAGAACCAGAAGAATATCGACAGGCCAACCATGATGGGTGTGCTTGAGGATGTGTTCAGGACTCAGATAACAAAGACTTACGGATCGGCAGACAATTTCGATATCATCATCAATATCGACAAGGGTGACTGCGAGATCTATTGGAACAGAGAGGTTGTCGAGGAAGTCGAAGATCCCAATACCCAGATCGCACTTGCGGATCTTGAGGATGATGACTATGAGGTGGGTGAGACATTCGCAAAGAAGATCGAGCTTAAGGATTTCGGCCGCCGCGGTATCCTGAACATCCGTCAGAATCTTCAGGGACGTATCATGGATATCGAGAAGGCTAACCTTTACAACAAGTATGTGGGCAAGATCGGCGAGATCTTCACTGGTGAGGTTTACCAGACATGGGCAAAGGAGGTGCTTATTCTTGACGAGGACGGCAACGAACTCCGTCTGCCAAAGTCAGAGCAGATTCCAGGAGAGCATTTCAAGAAGAACGATACAGTAAGGGCTATCATCAAGAGCGTGGAGATGAAGAACAACACAACTCCATACATCGTCCTTTCGAGAACTACTCCTGAGTTCCTCGAGAAGCTCTTCGAGCAGGAAGTTCCTGAGATCTATGACGGTCTGATTACAATCAAGAAGGTTGTACGTGTACCTGGTGAGCGCGCGAAGGTAGCGGTGGAGTCATATGACGAGAGGATAGACCCTATCGGAGCATGTATCGGTGTGAAAGGTGCCCGTATCATCGGAATCGTACGCGAGCTCCGTAATGAGAATATCGATGTCCTTCAGTGGACAAACAACACACAGCTTCTTATCCAGAGAGCACTCAACCCTGCAAAGATCTCTTCGATTGTGCTTGGTGGCCCTGAAGATGACAAGATCAAGGTATATATGCTTCCTGACGAGGTCAAGAAGGGTATCGGTAAGGGTGGCTGCAACATCCGCCTTGCCGGTATGCTTGTAGGAAAGGAAATCGAGGTATGGAGAGAACTTCCGAAGGATGAGATCGATGAGGAGGAAGAGGATGTGCTGCTCGTCGAGTTCAACGACGTGATCGAGGAGTGGATCATCGAGAAGCTCCAGAATATAGGATGTGACACAGCCAAGAGTGTTCTTGCTCTTTCTGCTGCCGACATTGCCAAGAGGGCGGACCTTGAGGATGAGACAGTCGAGGAAGTGCTTGATATCCTCCGTGCTGAATTTGAAGATGAAGAATAATGACAAAGGGCTAATATGGCAGAAATCAGATTAAGTAAACTTACAAAGCAGTTCAGCATCGGACTTGCGCGTCTCGTTGACTTTCTCAACGAGAAGGGAGCCAATGTGGAGATGAATCCGAATGCAAAGATTTCGGATGAGTATCTCCCGGCGATAGAAGCCAAGTTCGGTGAGGATCAGAAGCTTAAGAAAGACTCGGAGAAGGTCACCATCAAGCTTAAGGAGATAATCGAGATGGGATCGAAGAAGAAGCCGGGCAAGGAGGAAGATGAGGATATTCCTGAAAAGGAAGTTGTAATCAAGAGCAACGTCCTCAATGAGGAACGTCCGGCAGAGTCCGTGCCAGCCGCGAAGCCGGCACCTGCACCTGCACCGGTTGAAGAGCCTAAGGCTGTCGCTGGTCCGAAGGTTATTGACAAGATCGACCTTTCTCAGTTCGAGAAGAAGGCGGCTCCTGAAAAGGTGGAGGTGAAGCCTGCGCCTGCACCGGAGCCGGTAAAGCAGCCGGCACCTGCACCTGTTCCAGTGGCAGAACAGGCACCGGTTCCAGCCCCGACCCCAGCGGAGACGCCTGCAGTATCACCGGAACCACGTGAGGTCAAGGTGGAGGTCGAGAAGCTGGCAGGTCCTAAGGTTGTCGATAAGATCGACCTTTCTCAGTTCGATAAGAAGAAGAAAAAGAAGAAGAGAGAGAGAATCGGCAAGGAAGGAAGCCAGAAGGTGGATGTTACCAAGGTAGAGGCTTCCAACAATGCCGGCAAGAAGGATAAGAAGGACAAGAATCATCCGAATGCGCAACAGCAGCAGGGTTCAGGCAAGAAGGACAAGAAGAACCGTCGTGACCGTGGCGGTGACAAGTTCAAGCCAATGACAGAGGCGGAGCAGGAAGAGATGCAGAAGGAGATCCAGAAGCAGATCAAGGAGACCTACGCCCGAATGAACGAGAACAAGAAGGGTAACTTCGGAGCAAAGCACAGAAAGGAGAAGAGAGAGCTTGCATCGCAGAGGATGCAGGAGGAGATGGAGATGCAGGAGCTTGAACAGAAGGTATTGAAGGTTACAGAGTTCGTGACTGTAAACGACCTTGCCACCCTTATGAACAATACTCCTGTTACAAAGGTTATCGGAGCCTGCATGAGCCTTGGAATGATGGTGTCCATCAACCAGCGTCTAGATGCCGAGACTCTCGTCCTTGTAGCGGAAGAGTTCGGATATGAAGTCGAGTTCGTTACTGCCAACCTGACTGATGCGATTGCACAGGGTGAGGTCGAGGATACTGAAGCGGACCTCCTCCCACGTCCGCCGGTGATTACTGTAATGGGACACGTAGACCATGGCAAGACGTCCCTTCTCGACTATATCCGTAAGGCTAATGTGATTGCCGGTGAGGCCGGTGGTATCACTCAGCACATCGGTGCGTACAATGTGAAGCTTCCTGACGGACAGAGGATAACATTCCTTGATACTCCTGGTCACGAGGCCTTTACTGCGATGCGTGCCCGTGGTGCCAAGATGACAGACCTTGCGATTATCATTATCGCTGCGGACGACTGCATAATGCCTCAGACTGTCGAGGCTATCAACCATGCGCAGGCCGCAGGTGTGCCGATGGTGTTTGCGATCAACAAGATCGACAAGCCGGGTGCAAATCCTGAGAAGATACGCGAACAGCTTTCCAATATGAATATCCTCGTTGAGGACTGGGGAGGAAAGTATCAGTGTCAGGAGATATCGGCGAAGAAAGGTATCAACGTGGATCTCCTTCTCGAGAAGGTGCTTCTTGAGGCCGAGATGCTTGAGCTCAAGGCGAACCCTAACAGAAGGGCTGCCGGTGCCGTGATCGAGTCTTCTCTCGACAAGGGCCGAGGATATCTTGCTACAATCCTTGTTCAGAACGGTACTCTGCGTGTCGGTGATGTAATGCTCTCAGGATGTTATACAGGACGTGTGAAGGCAATGTTCAATGAACGAGGACAGAAGGTTGAGGCAGCCGGCCCTTCCACTCCGGTATCTGTTCTCGGTCTGAACGGTGCTCCTACTGCCGGTGAGACATTCAATGTGATGGCTGACGAGAAGGAAGCCAAGGATATCGCTAACAAGCGTGAACAGCTTATCCGTATCCAGGGCATAAAGACCCAGAAGCATATGACTCTCGAGGAGATCGGACGCCGTATAGCTATCGGAAACTTCAAGGAGCTCAACGTCATCGTCAAGGGAGACGTGGACGGTTCAGTCGAGGCGCTTTCGGACTCTATCATCAAGCTCTCTACAGAGGAGGTCCGCGTAAATGTGATCCACAAGGCTGTGGGTGCTATTTCAGAGTCTGATGTTCTCCTTGCGGCAGCGTCGGATGCGATCATCATCGGTTTCCAGGTACGTCCTATGCCTTCTGCGCGTAAGCTTGCAGAGAAGGAGGAGATTGAAATCCGTCTCTACTCTGTCATCTATGACTGTATCAATGAACTCAAGAGCGGTATCGAGGGTATGCTCGAGCCTGAGCAGAAGGAGGTTGTCACTGCGACTGCAGAAGTTCAGGAGACATTCAAGATTTCAAAGGTGGGTACCATTGCCGGATGTATTGTCCGTGAGGGTAAGCTCCAGAGGGCGGCGAAGGTGCGCGTGATCCGTGACGGTATCGTTGTCTACACAGGAGAACTTGGCTCGCTCAAGAGATTCAAGGATGATGTGAAGGAGGTTCACATGGGTATGGACTGCGGTCTCAATATCCAGGGATACAACGATATCAAGGTCGGCGATGTTGTCGAGGCCTATACTATCGAAGAGATCAAGAGGACGCTCTAGAATCGTCTGAACAAAAACCGACAGCCCTATATCACGAGAAGCAGGAAATTAGGGAAATGCTTCTCTTAGATATAGGGCTGTCAGTTTTGTCAGATGTTCTGGAACCGTACGCAGAGGCTAGAAGCGCCAGCCGAGGGTCAGGAGGGCTTTCCAGTCGGAACGGGTGATGAGGATTTCTGGAACAGGCTCTGATATATTGCCATCATCGTCAAAGATGTAGTCGTTGTAAGGCATGTAGTATTCATCGTTATATGTGTTCTTTCTGACAGCAAAGTCAGCGAAGAACGAACCGTTCGAACTATAGCCGAGGCCGAATGAGAAGTTGCTCCTGTACGGACCTTCGAAATGTCTTTCAGGTGAAGTAGAGAATCCGTATCCTCCGCGGAGAGCCAATGCTCCGAGCTTGAACTCTGCACCGAAGCGCCATATGTTCTGAGGACCGAAGACTTCCTTTATTACATTGTTCACCTCATCGAAATAGTCATGGTCGGAACCTCTGTCCTCCATGAACTTCATCTGACCATAGTCGCAGAACTCGTAGTCTGCACTGACTACGGCAAAGTTTCCGAAGGTATATGCGACACCTACATTCGCTCTCATAGGGCTGTTGAACACATATCTGTATTCTCCTTCCGGACTGTATGCGTAACCGTCGTATTCGGATGAGGTGAATTCTGTCGATCCGCTGTACTGCCATCTTTCGACGATTGTGTTTGTGACAGGAGTCTGTATCGCCGCACCGATCCTCAGACCGTATCCCGGAGTCAGGATGGCACCTATCTTTGCATAGATGCCGGATGCTTCCGCACCATACCAGTAGCGGTACTTCATCTTGCTGAAGTACATGTTTTCTCCGTTGTCAAGAGCAATCTTAAAGTCTGCCGGATCTACGGCTTCCTCCTTGAAGTATTCGTCATATCCGTAATCAAGCGAGCTGAATCCGAGGTTGGCTCCAAGGTAGAGGAAGTCGGAAACATTTGCTCCGAAATTGAAGACGTAGTCATATTTTCCGCCTGTCACCCTTCTGCCGTAAGTCTGGTCAATTTCTCCTCCTAGAACGATGTCTCCATTGTCGAATACAAGTTCGCTGGCTCCGACATACTCGTCATCATATCCTCCGAATGTGCTGATCATGCCGCTCTGATATCCGACGACAGTGCTCCAAGGATAATAGCTGTATGCATCTGAGGCGTTCAGCCCAGAAGCAGACATGCCCGTCGCATCCACAGCCATAGCTCCCATGAATGTGGTCGTGGAATTCATACCGTTGGCATATACGTCCTGACTGAAGTCTGCGCTCTTGTTCACGACAAATCCGAAAGTGAGGTTCTTTAGTCCGGATGTCCTGTTTGTGTCCCAGTTTATTGTCATACCCATGTTCGGAAGATTGAAGCTGGTCATCCCGCTCTTCATCTTCCTCTCGAAGTATGGAAGACTTCCGTCAGTGAAAGGTGATACACCCTGTGCCGTCGATGCCGAGAATGTCAGCCCCGGAGTGATTGTGAACTGGGAGTAGCCTGCAACTGCGCTGCCGGCCGGGTTGATTGTTATGGAACCGAGGTCTCCGCCGAGTGCGGTAAACGCATTTCCCATTGCGACAGATCTTGCCGTCCCCTCGTAATTGTTTTCGCTGAAGAGCAGACCGTCATATGCGCTTTGTGCAAATGCGGAGACTGCCGTAAACATCAGCAGAAGTGTAATTGCTGTCTTTCTCATGATATATCAGTCTTAATGGTATTTCTATCTTCTTCCTCCGCCGGAACCACCACGGCTTCCGCCTCCGCCACCGCCTGTGCTTCCTCTGCTGTAGCCTCCGCCACCGCCGCCGCTGTATCCTGATGAGCGTGTCGATGTAGATGACGAACTGCGGCTGTAACTGCTGTTGGAAGAACTTCTGTCATAGGTTGAGGAACTTCTCGATACGGTGGACCTGTTGTCTATGGTACCTCTGCTCTGGCTGCCTGATCCGCTGCTTCCTCGTGTGTATGAGGACTCTGCGGAAGAATTGCCGTATGATGTCGAAGGCCTTCTATATGCCGGCCTTGTTTCCGATGTTCCTGATGGCCTGCCTTGTACCGTCTGACTGCCTGCGGCTGCTGCGGTGCTCTGCCTTGTTACGGCCCTTCTTGCTGCTGAAGTGCTCCCTGATGCTTTCGATGCAGTCACGCTGCTTCGCGATGTGCTGCTGCCGACTGTTCCCCGGCTTGTGCTGCTGCTTGTACCGACGCCTCTTCTGACGGTAGTCTTGCCGGTACCGGTAAATACACGGTCGTCGTTCTGGGTCTCATACCGTGGAATGTATGTCCTGTTCTTCGAGATATGTCCTCCGTGTCCCAGTCCAGGACCATGGCCGTGTCCCCAGTGAGGATAGAATCCTCCGTACCATCCTGCATAGTGCGGATACCATGGGTAATGCATCCCCCAGTATCCTCCGTAGTACCATGGGTCATACCAGCCCCAGTATCCCCAGTAGCTGAACGGGTCGTACCATCTTCCCCAATATCCTCCGTAATACCACGGATCGCTCCAGCCGTAATACCATGGGTCATACCAGCCGTAGTTCCACGATGACATGCTCCAGAACGGACTCCAATGCCTGCTCCAGTACCACGAACTGCCGATGCTGTACGGACTGTAGTATGACCAAGGATTTATGTTGTTTCTCCAGTCGTATGGATTCTCTCCCACCGTCACGACAGTGCTCCCGATGCTTTTGTCGTATCGGATGGTGGCAGAGTAGTGGTCGGGAATCATTATCGTGTCTTTCTTGTCTCCGAAAAGATAGATCGGAGATTCCTTTGTCTTTGCGATGAGCGCGTCAGTCTCTGCCTTGCCTGCCATCTTCTCTTCCCTTGTCATCAGGTCCGGAGTCTTGGCATAGATGCCGTCAGTGAACTTTTGCCCGTCTGCTGTAGAGGCAAGTCTGGTGAATGTTCCGCATGACGAAAGGAACAATACCGCCGCAATCATCATTACTGAACTCTTTTTCATATTCTTTTCTCCTTTATTTATAATAAATTCGTATCTTCGCATCCTGATTTGTCATGCAATAATTGTACCGCTTTTCAGCGCATGCAAAATATGCATTCAAGCACAATAATACGGATAAAAACAATAAAAAGCAATAATACGATGGCAAAAGAAGTAACCAAGAGATCGGACAACTACTCGCAGTGGTATGACAATCTTGTAGTAAAGGCTGACCTTGCAGAGCGTTCTGCAGTAAGGGGATGTATGGTGATCAAACCATACGGATATGCAATCTGGGAGAAGATGCATGAAGTTCTCGACAAGATGTTCAAGGAGACAGGACATGTGAATGCATATTTCCCTCTTTTCATTCCGAAGTCTTTCCTGAGCCGTGAGGCTGAACATGTCGAGGGCTTTGCAAAGGAGTGCGCGGTTGTGACCCACCACAGGCTCATGGCCGATCCTGACGGAAACGGTGTCGTTGTGGATCCTTCTGCAAAGCTTGAGGAGGAACTTATCGTCCGTCCTACTTCCGAGACCATAATCTGGAATACATACAAGAACTGGGTGACTTCATGGAGAGATCTCCCTATTCTATGTAACCAGTGGGCCAATGTAGTCCGTTGGGAGATGCGTACGCGTCTTTTCCTCCGTACTGCAGAGTTCCTCTGGCAGGAGGGCCATACAGCTCATGCCACACGTCAGGAGGCAGAGGAAGAGACAATGAAGATGGTGAACGTGTATGCAGATTTCGCAAGAAACTATATGGCTGTCCCTGTAGTCGTAGGACACAAGAGTCCTAACGAGCGTTTTGCCGGTGCTCTTGATACAATGACGATCGAGGCCCTCATGCAGGACGGAAAGGCTCTGCAGGCTGGTACATCGCACTTTCTCGGACAGAACTTTGCGAAGGCATTCGACGTGATGTTCACCAACAAGGAAGGAAAGCAGGAGTATGTGTGGGCTACCTCATGGGGAGTTTCGACACGTCTTATGGGTGCCCTCATCATGGCCCATGGCGATGACAACGGACTCGTGCTTCCTCCGAAGCTTGCACCTGTCCAGGTCGTGATGGTTCCAATCACAGGCAAGGATGAGGCTGTTAACAATGCGATCCTTGACAAGATGCATACGTTCAAGAAGGAACTTGAGGCAAAGGGAATCAGTGTGAAGATCGACAACCGCGACACTCTCCGTCCTGGATTCAAGTTCGCCGAGTGGGAGCTTAAGGGTGTTCCTGTACGCCTTGCGATGGGTGCGCGTGACCTTGAGAACGGCACTGTGGAACTTGCACGTCGTGATACATGCGAAAAGGCTTCTCACAGTCAGGAGGGCATTGCCGACGTGATCAGCGCACTGCTTGATGACATTCAGGCAAACATCTATGCAAAGGCACTCAAGTTCCGTGATGAGAACATCCGCAAGGTCGATACCTGGGAAGAATTCAAGGAAGAGATAACAAAGGGCGGATTCCTTCTCTGCCACTGGGACGGCACTCCTGAAACAGAAGAGAAGATCAAGGAGGAGACAAAGGCTACGATCCGTTGTATCCCTGTAGACAGCGCCGTATGTGAGGAGGAAGGTACCTGCATCTATTCGGGCAAGCCTTCAAGCCGCCGTGTTCTTTTCGCAATTTCTTATTAATGGAATATGAAGCGTATTAAAGTTATACTTGGACTTGTCCTGACTGCTGTCGTGTCCAGCTCGCCTGCATGGTCGCAGGAGAGCGACGCCCTGAAGGCCGTGGCTGAAGCTGCAAAGGAGATTACGGAAGCCCAGAAAGAGACCCCGAAGGTTGAGAAGCCGAAGTACTGGGCAAGTTCGCTGATGACCAACATCAAGTTCGGTCAGACGTCTCTTACCAACTGGGCTGCCGGAGGTGACAATACAGTGACCCTTCAGGCATTCATAGACGGAAACGCGAATTACAAGAAGAATGACCTTTTCTGGAACAACCGTCTTCAGCTGGATTACGGTTTCGTATACGCATCATCGAAGCCTATCCTCCAGAAAAGTGATGACCGTATATATCTTGAGAGCAAGTTCGGATACAAGAATGCCAACATGAAGAACTTCTCGCTCTCCATCAACTATGACTTCAAGTCGCAGTTCAATACGGGATACGATTATCTGACTCCTTCTGTACCTGCAGACAAGTATGGTGATGCGGAAGGTAATGTGCCGGATCTGGATGACCTGGATCATAAGGATCAGGTGGATCTTTGGAAAGGAGCCCGTAAGATAAAGTCGGGATTTCTGGCACCAGCTTATACAAACCTTGCGGTCGGTATCGATGTTAAGCCGACAAAGTGGCTTTCATTGAATATTGCCCCTGTGACAGGAGGTGTGGTGATCGTAAGGAATGAGGCTTTGAGGAAAAACTACGGTATGCATCTCAAGATTGAATGGGAAGATGCTGATCTTAGCGGGGTTGCTCCTGAAGATCTGGGTGCATATTACAGAAGTGCCCGTTTTGAGTTCGGTGCCCAGATAAAGGCGGATATTGCAGTGAATGTAAATGATAATT
Source organism: Candidatus Cryptobacteroides sp. (assembly GCA_045586745.1). Taxonomy (GTDB): domain Bacteria; phylum Bacteroidota; class Bacteroidia; order Bacteroidales; family UBA932; genus Cryptobacteroides. Next base: position 10,022 of record JAZNAW010000037.1, on the reverse strand, counting down.
TCAAGTACACCTCACAGCTGGTGCTTTTCTCCAATTATCTGGACCATCCGGAAAATGTCCGTGTGAACTGGGATAACCGTTTTGACTGGAAATTGGCGAAGTATTTCTCTCTGACCTTGACAACAAATATGATCTATGATGACAAGGTGTTGATTTATAGTGAGAAGGACGGTCTAACCAAGCAGAGGGTACAGTTCAAGGAATCCCTCCTGTTCGGTTTCACCTGGACTATTGCAAGTAAATGATAATGTACGGAAAGAAGATCCTTCTGGCAGTAAGCGGCGGCATTGATTCCATGTGTATGGCTGAAATCTTTGTCCGCCGTTATCCGTCTGATTGCCTCGCAATCGCACACTGCAACTTCAACCTTCGTGGAAATGAGAGCGATGGGGATGAAGCGTTGGTGCGAATGTGGACTGAAAAGCACGGATTGAAGTGTCATGTAAGGTCTTTTGATACCAGGGGTTTTGCAGCGGAGCGCGGCGTGAGCATAGAGATGGCGGCGAGAGAGCTGCGCTATCGTTGGTTTGCGGAACTGTGTGTGTCGGAGGGTTATGACGAGGTTGCTGTCGCCCATAATGCAAACGATAATGCGGAGACGCTGATTCTGAATATCCTGCGCGGATCCGGAATGAAAGGTCTTTCCGGCATGTCGCAGTTGTCTGACATTCCGTATGCCGAAGGACTGAATGCAAAGCTTGTGCGACCGCTTCTGGAAATGACGCGGAAGCAGATTGAAGGATTTGCTCTTGCAAACGGAGTCATATACAGGAATGACAGTACGAACTTTTCCTCCGAATATAAAAGAAATATGCTTCGTAATGAGGTGTTCCCTGTATTCGAGAGAGTAAATCCGTCTGCGATAAGGACTCTTAACCGTGAGATGAAGTATTTTGCAGAGGCAGGGGAGATTGTTTCTGACTGGGCTGAAGAGCAGATCCGTAACATCTTGTCATCTTATCCGGAGGATGGCTGTAGGTCCGACGTGAGGATTTCATACGCCAGTCTGAAATCAAGAAAGCATTGGCGTTACCTTCTTTACCATATACTTGAGCCGTATGGATTCAATTCCTCGACTCTGGCATCCTTGGAAGATCTCCTTTCTTCGGACAGGACCATATCCGGCAAACGTTTCGAATCGGAGGATTATGTGGTTCTAACGGAAAGAGAGTCGCTTCATATTGTCGCGAAGGCGGATATTGCCGCTATGGCCGGCAATGACGTCCGTCCCGTCATCCCAGGCCTGACCTCGGATCTCATAATGCCTGTGCGTGCAGCTGGAACATATCGGTTCAACGGCCGTTCATTCAAGGTCGATGTACTGGAATGGTCTTCAGATATGCCTCTGAAGCAACCCGAAGGCGTTCTGATATTTGATGCCGCCAAACTGCATTTCCCGTTTGTGCTTCGCCGCTGGAACGAAGGAGACTGGCTTATTCCTCTTGGAATGAGAGGAAAGAAAAAGGTCAGCGACCTTTTCGCTGACCTTAAGTATGATTCATTCATGAAGGCTTCTGCCGTTATGATTGCGGATGTTCAGACCGAAGGAATGGCTGACTGCAGACATGTTGCAGGGATAGCTGGAGTCAGGATGGATGACCATTACAGGGTAAGCCCGTCCACCGGAACCGTTGTCCGTATCACGGCAGAATGATCTATTCTACCGTGATTACATATGGCATACGGGCGTAGGCCTTTCCGCTGTCCTGCTTTCCGAATTCACTGAATGCATCTGCGATACCTTCGAATGCAGTTCCTGCAAATACGTTGCTTTCTCCTGTGAGGGATTCGAGAAGTATTTCCATTGTGCTCTGCGGCTTAGGATATCCTACGATCTGCACGTCCTGTACTCCTGTGACGCCGTCAATGGACAGAGCTGCATAGGTGATTGCATCTTCGATGGTTCCAATTTCGTCTACGAGTCCTATTTCAAGAGCATCAGCTCCTGTCCATACTCTGCCCTGAGCAATCTCGTCCACTCTTGAAACCGGCATTCCACGGCCCTCAGATACGAGGGTGGTGAATTTGTCATAGATGTTCTCCACTGAAGCCTGCATATAGCCCAGCTCCTTCTTGTCAAGGGCTCTCAATCCGTTATACATGTCGCTGTGCTCATTTGAGTTGACAGGAGTTATGTTTACGTGGAGCTTGTTTCTGACTACACCTCCCAGATCAGGAATCATGCTGAATACACCTATAGAGCCTGTAAGTGTGGATGCGTTGGAATATATCTTGTCGCAGTTTGCAGAAATCCAGTAGCCGCCTGAAGCTGCGTAGTCTCCGTATGATGCGATCACAGGCTTCGATTCCCTGAGAAGGTCGAGCTCCGTCTTTATCTTTTCTGATGCGAGAACGCTTCCGCCCGGTGAATTTACCCTGAGGACGACAGCCTGCACTGTGGAATCCTTTCTTACGTCAGAAATGATCCTTGCAAAACGGTTTCCTGCAACATTCTCCTTTGCATCCCCGTCAACGATCTCTCCGCTCGCATAGATCACCGCCACCTTCTTCTTTGCCTTGAAGTTGACTGTGTTCTTCAATGTGACATAGTCTGTAAGCGAAATGCTTTTGACGTCTTCATATTTTTCTGCTACGAAAAGGTCGCAGAGCTTGTCTTCCATCTGGCTGTAATTGAGAAGTTCGTCCACCAGTCCGTGCTCCATCCAGTCTGAAGGGAAGTTGAGCTCGAGGTTGTTGATGATTTCATTGAGTCCGTCGATGGTGATTTCGCGTGACTGTGCTATGCCGGAAGCGAAACTTTCCCAGATGGATTCCACCATTTCCGTGTTCTGCTCGAGATTTTCCTTGCTTGACGAGTTTCTTACATACATCTCACCAGCCGACTTGTATTTTCCGTGACGGATGAGCTGTACGTTGATTCCGAGTCTGTCAAGAAGGTCCTTCAGGAATATCATCTGTGAACTGAATCCAGTGAACATATTCATCGCTCCGTCATGTGGCGTCATGAATATCTTGTCCGATACGGATGCAAGATAATAGCTCGCATTTCCAGGGCTTTCGATGTATGATACGATAGCTTTACCGCTTTTCCTGAAGTTCTGGAGAGCCTTGCGGAACTCTTCGATCTGGGCTGTGCCGCCGCTGACTCCGTCAGGCTTCAGGTATATGAACTTGACAGCAGGATCGGCAGCTGCCGCGTTGATTGCATTGATCGCTTCATAGATGCCGACAGGTGTCACTGATGTACCGCCTGCCAGAAGCATGTCCATAGGATTGGCCTCGATGCTCTGTTCGCTTAATGAGAATGTGCTCATGTCAATCTTCAGAATGGCCTCACGAGGCATGACCGGCTGTTTTTCTCCGACTGCGGCAACAGCACCGATCATGGCGAACGTAAGGAAGAATGCCACGACTCCGAAGAGGAATAGACCTGCCAATACGGCAAGGGTCATCTTTACAAAATCTTTCATGATTGCTTTATTTAGTTCGTTTGGAATGAATGTCAGCTGCAATATTTGACGCACTGAATACAAATGTACTACAAATTTCTTTCAATTTAGAATGTTTTTTGTACATTTGCCGTTAGAATGAGGAATTTGGCATTGAAAATATGTGCAGTAATGCTTGTGGTATGGTACTTCATGAGTATCATAGGTTTTGGCGTGCATACATGCATGGGAAGCGGCCATTCCTTCGTTACGACTTTTGTAAGCGATACAGCATGTGAGGAAATACATCCTGATCACCGATGTCCATGTTCTCATCATTGCTGCGGACATGAAGAAGGCGAGTCTGCATTTGTACCAGCTTCGTGCTGCTCGGATGACTTCGTTGTACTTACCTTGACGGGAACGGTACCTTCGTCTGAAAACGATTTCAGTGGATGTCACAGCGGATACTGTCCTTTTTCTGCATTTATTGTCTCTGACGTTCACACCCCTTCTGTAAGATCCGAAATAGACAGAATATCACCATTGCCCGATTCCGGGCCTGTCACATACGGGAACGCCCAGTCCGTTCTCAGTATCTGGCGTATCTGATACGCTTCCATAAATCTTGTCAAATACTTCGGATTCTCTTTATGGGACTCCGGTTGTCATTCTTGCATTATCGCTCAATCGGCCGTCGTTGACTGAACGAAGTGAAGAATCTCTTAATAAAAAATCAAAAGTATGAAAAAGACATTATTATATATTATGGCAGTCATCATGACTGCAGTAAGCGTATCTGCCCAGGTTGTTGACCAGAACGGTCAGATAGTGGATACGACAGCAATTTATGACGAGCGTGCCGACAGCCTTGATGCCGCGGTCTTTGTCTCAAGACAGGCAGGAAACTATCTGTCGAAGATGAAGGAGGTCCGTACTGAAGTGATATCCGCTGCCGGTCTCTGCAAGATGGCCTGCTGTAATCTGGCGGAAAGCTTCGAGAATTCAGCCAGTGTGACAGTAGGATATTCCGATGCTGTTACAGGAGCCCGTCAGATACGTCTCCTCGGACTTTCAGGCGTGTACACGCAGATGCTGGACGAGAACCGTCCTGTAATGCGCGGACTTTCCGCACCTTTCGGACTTTCGTATGTTCCGGGACAGTGGCTTGAAAGCATTCAGATCGCCAAGGGCGCATCATCCGTGATCAACGGAGTGGAGTCGATGACCGGACAGATCAATATGGAGCACCGCAAGCCGACTGATGAAAAGCCGCTTTTCCTGAATGCGGCCGTGATGAGCGATACGAAGATGGACTTCAATATCGCTTCTTCCCTTCAGATGGGCTACAAGTGGAGCACGGTGATTCTCGGTCATGTGTCAGGAAACATAAAGCCGCACGACATGAACAATGACGGCTTCCTGGATGAGCCGAAGATGCTTCAGTTCAACCTTGCGAACCGTTGGCTTTATCAGGCTGACAACGGTATGCAGATCAGATTCGGAGTACGTGCCCTGCAGGACAGCAGGCTGGGCGGCCAGATGCTCAAGGACAAGGATGGAAAGGACGTCTTCTATGACAAGGATACATATTCATTCGTTCCAAAGGCAGGAACCGTCGACCCTTGGGGATCCGATATCCTTAACCGTTCGATAAACGGATACATGAAGATCGGTATTCCTCTTGATGAAGAAAATACTCAGAACATAGCCCTTGTCGGCGACTATACATATCAGGACATGGATTCCTACTTCGGTTCGACGAAGTATCTGGCAGGTCAGCACTCCCTTTTCGGAAACCTGCTGTATCAGAATGTCATAAGCGATGCCCATAAGTTCACTTTGGGAATGAGCGCGACATATGACCGCTATATGGAAGATTTCCGTCGTCTTGTAGTAGGACAGGATGTTTCGGACAACGGTCTGACACAGATGGCGGTAGGAGGATTCTTCGGCGAATATACCTACCATGCCGGTGACAGGTTCTCTGCAATAGTCGGACTCAGGGAAGACTTTTATAAGAAGTCAGGTGATAAGATCGTCGGAAGATTCTCACCACGCGTCACACTCAAGTATTCACCTTCTGAAGATATCGTGATAAGGGCGAACGGAGGCCGTGGTGTGAGATATTCAACACCTCTGATAGACAATATCGGTGTGTTCTCTACCGGTAAGGCCTTTGTGGGAGCTTACAATGAGCATATACTTGAAGATGCGTGGACATTCGGAGGAAACCTTACTTATTATCTGCCTTTCGGAGCGTCTTCGAATACATACCTGAGCTTCGATTATTTCAGGACACAGTTTGTCCAGCAGATGGTCGTTGATTATGAGCACATTGCAAATGCTATAGATTTCTATGCCCTTGACGGCAACCGTTCGTTCACCGACAACTTCCAGCTGGATTTCTCGGTGGATCCTGTCGAGCGGTTCAATATAACGGTGACATGCAGATACACTAATGCAATGATCGAACTTGCCGGACGAGGTCTTGTAGAGAAACCTATGACAAGCCGTTTCAAGGGAGTCCTTAACATGCAGTACGCTACTAACCTGAACAAATGGATCTTCGACTTTACAGCTTCCCTTAACGGCTCATGCAGGGTGTATGATTTTATGGCAGACCTTAAGGATGCCGAAGGTAACCTTATATACAAGGATGGCCGTACGCCGGTTTATCCGCTTCTGTATGCCCAGATCACCCGTCGTTTCAAGGGATGGGATGTATATGCAGGTGTGGAGAATATGACCAACTTCAGACAGAAGGATGTAATCCTGGGATCTGTGAAGGATGCAGACGGCTTTGTCAATCCTCGTCAGGCGTCATTTGATGCAAGCTGCATCTGGGGACCTCTTATGGGAATCAAGGCTCATGTCGGTTTCCGATTCACTCTTTGGAAAAAAGCCTAGGCCTGCTCCGGAATTTCATTATGAGCTTGTAGGGGAATATCATGAAGAATAATTAACAATTAATATCTGAACTATATGAAAAAGGCAATCATCATCATTATCGCTGCCCTCATGGCCATGCCGGTCGTTTCAATGGCAGATAACAAGCCTTCAAAGAAAAAGAAAGGCGAACTCAAGGAAGTTACATTCGTGGTGGAATTTGACTGTGAAAACTGCGCGAAGAAGATCCGCGAGAATGTTTCATTTGAGAAAGGTGTAAAGGATCTCAAGGTTACCCTTGAGGACAGGACTGTAGCTCTCAAGTTCGATGCGGCAAAAACATCGGAGGATAAGCTGAAGGCCTCTATCGAGGAACTCGGATATCCTGTTGCCGGCGTTCTGGCTCCTGGACAGGCGGCTGAACATCAGCACGGACACGACCATGGACATGATCACGGTCATCATCACCATAACTAGTAGGAAGGATGAAGTTTAGATGTCTTATATACGCCTTTTTTGCCGGCATTCTTCTTTCTTCATGCAACAGTGGATATGACGGGTCAGATGAACTGGCCTATATCTGGTTTGAAGTAAACGGAAAGGTTGTCGACATGAGCGGAATGCCTATAGAAGGAATTACAGTCATGGCGGAGTCAGCTGAGTCTGTCACTACGGATTCCAACGGACTGTTCGAAGTGCAGGGCGGAGGACTTCCTGCGGAATCAACGATTGTCCAGTTTGTCGACAGGGATAATGCCGGAAAGAAATATGTCTCGAAGTCAGTTACCGTAGAACTTGTCAAATACAAGGACGGTCATGGCTGGAACAAGGGGTATTACAGGAATAAGGATGCCGTCGTTGTCTCCCTGACAGAGGAAGCGGTGATTACTCCTCAATCTTCCGGTAGCGGGACAGGACAGGAAGAGTAGCGATAATGTAGCCGATGACTGAGACTCCGACTATTGTTATCAGGATGTCGGACCATGATATTATTATAGGGTATGCCTGGACAATGTAATGTCCGGGCATCTTTATTATTCCGAAATGCTGCTGTACCAGAGACAGGATTACGCCTATAGTCATGCCGACGGCAAGTCCGGCAAGGGATATGAACCAACCTTCCAGAATAAAGATCCTGCGTATGAGCTTATTGTCGGCTCCCATGCTTTGCAATGTCCTTATGTCGTCCTCCTTTTCGATTATAAGCATGGTAAGGCTGCCGAAGATGTTGAATGCTATGATTATGATGACAAATATGAGTATCATGTAGGTTGCCATCTTCTCATACTTCATCATCTTATACAGGACTTCGTTCTGCTGATAGCGGTCCTTTACTTGAAATCCCTCGCCGATCCGCGCTGAAATCTCTTTCTGAAGACGCTTTGTTTCCCTTTTCCCGATTCCTTCTGCCAATCGGATTTCAATAGCCGACACCTCGTCATCATATTGAAGAAGCTGCCGCATTGTCTCTATCGGAACTATCATCAGTTCCTTGTTTATGTCATCGTTTACCGCGAATGTTCCGGAAGGGAAAACCTTCACCGATTCCAATGCGGATGACGGATCTGCAAGAGATATCCTCTTGGTGCGGGATGGATAATAAATCTCGACAGGGGATAGGAATCTCGGGTTTATACCCATTTCATGCGCTAGCGTGCTGCCGATGACGGCCTGAGGAATATCTCCTTCATGAAGGGAGAATTCGCCGTTGTATATATGGCCGCGCAAAGGAGTCTCCTCCTCGTATATCCAGTCTACTCCCTTTGCAACAGCCAGTCTCTGGGAACCATCGTGGCTGATGAATACGTTCTCCTCCAGAACACAGCACATGTTGAGCACTTCAGGCTGGTCGTATATCCAGTCGTAGACGTCTCCTTCTGGCACAAACACCTTTCCGGCAGACGGAGTTATCAGAAGATCGGGTTCGACCGTGCTCATCATTGACTTGATGAGCGAGTCGAACCCGTTGTATACTGAAAGGATCATGATGAGAGCTGCTGTTCCTACAGCCATTCCGATAGCACTTATCGCCGAGATTATGTTTATCACATTGTGTGACTTCCTGGCGAAAAGGTATCTTCCGGCTATGAATGGAGCCAATCTCATGATATTCCGAGCTTGTCGAGGAATCTTCTATTTTTTCAGCAATTCCTCGATATGCTCCACATAATCCAGCGAACTGTCGAGGTAGAACGCTATTTCAGGCACAATGCGCAGCTGCTTTCCGACCTTGTTTCCAAGTTCGCCGCGGAGCGCCCTGCCGTTCTCCTCGAGAGTGTCCATTACATACTCTGCCTTGTCTGAAGGGAATACGCTGACATATATCTTCGCTATCGAAAGATCCGGACTTACCTTTACGCCGCTGACAGACACGAGCGCGCCTCCGAATGCCGCCATGCCTTTGCCGCGGATAATCTCCGCCATCACCTTCTGGATCTCCTTCGCAACCTTCAGCTGTCTTGTGCTTTCACCTATCTTTTCCATCGCGTTTCTTCAATCTGTGATTAAGAAACCTTAATGATAAAATAGTTCTTCTTGCCCTTCTGTGCAAGGATGTACTTGCCGTTGATGAATGACTCTTCGCCGATCTGGGTATTGATGTCAGCAACCTTCTCCTTGTTTATGCTCACTCCGTTAGCCTGGATCATCTTGCGGCACTCACCCTTTGAAGGGAATACCTGTGACTCCCCGGCAAGGAGGTCGATCACGCCAAGAGGGAACTTTCCTGCTGCAACCTCGAATGTCGGTACTCCGTCGAACACAGCGAGGAAAGTCTTCTCGTCGAGATTCATGAGAGCATCCTTTGTGGCGTTGCCGAAGAGCATCTGGGATGCTGCAACTGCATTTTCATATTCTGCGGCACCGTGAACCATTGTAGTCACTTCCTTTGCAAGGAGCTTCTGGAGCTCGCGACGCTCAGGAGCCTCGGCGTGCTGTGCGATCGCGTTGTCGATCTCATCCTTTGAAAGCATTGTGAAGATCTTGATGTACTTCTCGGCGTCAGAGTCGGATACATTGAGCCAGAACTGGTAGAACTGGTATGGAGATGTGCGCTCAGGATCGAGCCAGATGTTGCCCTTCTCGGTCTTGCCGAACTTTCCTCCGTCAGCCTTTGTGATGAGAGGGCAGGTGAGTGCGAAAGCCTCCTTTCCGAGGATGCGGCGGATGAGCTCTGAACCTGTGGTGATGTTGCCCCACTGGTCTGCTCCACCCATCTGGAGGGTACATCCCTTGTTCTCGTAAAGATAGAGGAAGTCATATCCCTGAAGGAGCTGGTATGTGAACTCTGTGAATGACATTCCGTCGCGCGCTTCGCCAGAGAGTCTCTTCTTCACTGAATCCTTCGCCATCATGTAGTTCACGGTGATGTGCTTTCCGATCTCGCGTGCGAAATCAAGGAATGTGAAGTTCTTCATCCAGTCGTAGTTGTTCACGAGCTCCGCCTTGTTCTGTGCGTCTGATTCGAAATCCAGGAACTTGCTGAGCTGGGCCTTGATGCATGCCACATTATGGTTGAGGGTTGCCTCGTCAAGAAGATTACGCTCCTGCGACTTCATCGAAGGGTCGCCGATCATACCTGTAGCGCCTCCTACGAGGGCGATCGGCTTGTGACCGCAGTTCTGGAAATGCTTCAGGATCATTATGCTGACCATATGTCCGATGTGGAGAGAGTCTGCTGTAGGGTCGATGCCGACATAAGCTGCGGTCGAGCCTTCCATAAGTTTCTCCTCTGTTCCCGGCATG
>JAZNAW010000036.1:0-7382 GCA_045586745.1 Candidatus Cryptobacteroides sp. | reverse complement strand
TTTCTTTGTTTTCTGTTAATTGCAAAATTATGATAAAATCCTGTAAAAGAAAGAGTAAAATTGCTAAATTTGCAGGCTTATTGCGTGTATGCGCGCGTATATGTGTGACTGAAATGGCAAGAATCGAGGAAATAAGAAGTCTTTTCCCTGCACTTTCAAGAAAAGTGTACGGTAAGGATCTTGTGTATTTTGATAATGCTGCTACCAGTCAGCGTCCTCAATCCGTTCTGGATAAGTGGATGAAGATAAGTTCGGAATCCAATGCCAATATCCATAGGGCCGTACACTGTCTGGCAGAAGAGGCTACACAGGCATACGAGCAGGCAAGAGATGTTGTGAAGTCCTTTCTCCATGCTGAATCCAGAGAAGAAATCATTTTTACGAGCGGTACAACAGCGGCAATCAATCTTGTTGCTTTCTGTTTTGGAGAGGCCTTTATCAATCAGGGGGACGAAGTCATAGTGACAGAAGCTGAACATCATTCCAATATTGTTCCATGGCAGATGATGTGCAGAAGGAAGGGAGCAGTTCTGAAGGTCCTTCCTGTTGATGACAGCGGTCATCTCATGCTTGAAAAGCTGGATGAATTGTTATCTGACAGGACAAGAATGATGGCTGTCACCCATATTTCCAATGTTCTTGGCCTTATAAATCCTGTAAAGGAAATCATAGAGAAATGTCATTCCAAGGGAGTTCCTGTTCTTGTGGACGGAGCGCAGGGAGCGGTCCATTGCAAGGTGGATGTTCAGGATCTGGATTGTGATTTCTATGTTTTTTCCGGTCACAAGCTTTATGCTGCCACAGGTACAGGGGTGCTCTATGGAAAGAAGAAATGGCTTGATGTCATGCCTCCGTATATGGGAGGTGGAGAGATGGTGGGTACTGTTACTTTTAAGGAGACTACCTATGCTCCTCTCCCTATGAAGTACGAGGCCGGTACCCAGAATTTTTCATCCATCGCTACTTTTACTGAAGCTATTTTTTTAATTAACTCATTGAATGATAATGAGTTAATTAAAAAGATAGATAATATAAGAGATTATCTTCTTGAGAATTTGACAGCAGATAAGAGAATAAAGGTCTATGGAGTTCCGCGTGGAACAAATGATGAAAAGATACCGCTTTTCTCTTTTACTGTTGAGGGTGTGCACCATGAGGATCTGGCACTTATTCTTGATAAGATGGGTATTGCCGTGAGGTCTGGTCAGATGTGTGCGGAACCGCTTATGGACAGATTTGGAGTGACCGGAATGTTGAGGGTTTCTCTTGCTCCTTACAATACCATGGAAGAGGCGGAATATTTTGTTAAATGCCTAGATAAGGCTATAAATATGTTGATATGACACTGCAGGAAGCTGAAAATGCCATAATCGAGGAATTCTCGATGTATGAGGAATGGCTGGACAAATATGAGTATCTGATCGAACTTGGAAAGTCCCTTACTGATTATCCTGATGCATCTAAAATTGATGATAAACTTATAAAAGGTTGTCAGTCAAGGGTTTGGCTTGATTATAAGATTGAAGAAGGTAATATAATTTTCAAGGCAGACAGTGATGCTATAATCACTAAGGGAATAATATCTCTGCTTATAGGACTTTATTCCGGAAGGACAGCACAGGAAATCTTGTCATCTGATTTCTCTGTGGTTGAGAAGATAGGCCTCAAGGAGAATCTTTCACCGACCAGAGCAAACGGACTTGTGTCGATGATTGCCAAGATACGTGAAATAGCAGTGAAGAACGCGTAATGGGACTTAAGGATTTTTTTAAGAAGAAGGCTGCACAGATTGCAGAAGAGGATAAGGAAAGAAAGATGAGACTTGAAAGAGATATAATCATGGCCCTCAGGCAGGTTTATGACCCTGAGATTCCTGTTAATGTGTATGATCTTGGACTTATTTACGAGGTCAAGGTGGACGATGACCATAATGTCTATATCCAGATGACTTTGACTGCACCGAATTGTCCTATGGCTGATTATGTTGTCGAGCAGGTCAAGGCAGCTGTCGAGGATGTTCCAGGAGTAGTGAGCGTGAGCATTGATCTGGTCTGGGAACCTGTATGGGACAAGAGCAGGATGTCCGAGGAGGCACTTGTGGAGCTTGGTCTGGACGACTGAAGGACAGAAGGGGAGAGAGATGATAGGGTGAAGGTGGATCTGTATCTGTCTTTAGGCTCGAATAAGGGCGATAAACATCGCAATATAGAAGATGCCCTGAGTCTTCTGAATATCGAGCTTGGAACGCCTTATAAGGCTGTTTCAAGTCTGATCGAGACAGAACCGTGGGGTTTTGAATCAAAGGAGAAGTTTGTGAATGCCGCTGTGCTTTATGAACTGGATATGAAGAAGGGATATAATCCCGAGGCGGAGGGACTTATGATCCTCGAAATATGCAAGAGTATTGAGAAAAAGCTTGGCAGAACAGGAAAGCCTCAATACGATGAAAGAGGGGAAAGGATATATGAGGACCGTCCGATAGATATAGACATATTGCTCTTCGGAGATAATAAGATAGATTGTGAGGAACTTACAGTTCCGCATAGACTTATGTACGAGAGGGATTTCGTTATGGTCCCGTTGAAAGAAATTAACGATAAACTATAATACTATTATGACACAGGAAGAACTTTTTAAGATTCTCGTAGCTCACTGCAAGGAGTACGGTTTCATTTTCCCTTCTAGCGAGATCTATGACGGTCTCGGTGCCGTATATGACTATGGTCAGCTCGGTTCGGAACTCAAGAGCAACATCAAGAGATACTGGTGGGAGGCTATGACAAGACTCCACGAGAATATCGTAGGTATCGACTCGGCTATCTTCATGCATCCCAAGATCTGGGAGGCTTCTGGCCATGTAGGTGCTTTCAATGATCCTCTTATCGACAACAAGGATTCAAAGAAGAGATATCGTGCAGACGTTCTTATTGAGGACTATATCGGTAAGCTCGAGGAGAAGATCGAGAAGGATGTGGAGAAAGGAAAGAGGAAGTTCGGCGAAGCTTTCAACGAGGAGCAGTTCAAGGCTACCAATCCTAATGTTCTCAGGAATCAGAAGAAGATCGACGAGGTAAAGAAGAGAATGGCTGACGCTCTCAATGCAAACGATCTTGCAGAACTTCGTCAGATCATCATTGACTGCGAGATAGCATGTCCTATTTCAGGTACAAAGAACTGGACCGACGTACGTCAGTTCAACCTCATGTTCTCTACACAGCTCGGAAGCGTTTCAGGAGAGTCTAACATCATATATCTCCGTCCGGAGACAGCACAGGGTATCTTCGTCAACTATCTGAACGTCCAGAAGACAGGCCGTATGAAGATTCCTTTCGGTATCGCACAGATTGGAAAGGCATTCAGAAACGAGATCGTAGCACGTCAGTTCATCTTCCGTATGAGGGAGTTCGAGCAGATGGAGATGCAGTTCTTCATCAAGCCTGGTACAGAGCTCGACTGGTTTGCACAGTGGAAGGAGAACCGTATGGCTTGGCATAAGGCTCTCGGAATGGGTGACGAGAACTATCGTTTCCATGACCATGACAAGCTTGCACATTATGCAAATGCCGCAACAGACATCGAATTCCGCTTCCCGTTCGGTTTCAAGGAACTTGAGGGTATCCACTCACGTACAGATTTCGACCTTGGAAACCACCAGAAGTTCTCGGGAAAGAAGATCCAGTATTTCGATCCTGAACTCGGCGAGAACTATGTACCATATGTGGTCGAGACTTCCATCGGAGTTGACCGTATGTTCCTCGCAGTCCTCTCACATTCATACAAGGAGGAGCAGCTTGAGAATGGTGAAAGCCGCGTAGTACTCAGCATACCTGCACCTCTTGCACCGGTAAAGGTTGCGGTTCTTCCGCTTATCAAGAAGGACGGTCTTCCTGAGCTCGCAAGAGAAATCATGAATGAACTCAAGTATGATTTCAACTGCCAGTATGATGAGAAGGATTCAATCGGTAAGAGATATCGTCGTCAGGATGCTATCGGTACTCCGTTCTGCGTCACTATCGACCATGATTCGCTCAACGACCGCTGCGTGACCATCCGTCATCGCGACACAATGGAGCAGCAGCGTGTGAAGATCGAGGATCTCCATGCGATAATCTCTAAAGAGGTCAATCTCAGCAATATTCTCAAGAAGCTGAAATAAGTACAGTCGTAACAGACTGATAAACAACATAGAGGGTTATTAACCCTCTATGTTGTTTTATGGTAATGTTGTAGCTGTTGTTTTGGTGAATGTACCTGTCGAAACCCGCTTTACTCCGTCATCCCCGGCACCTTCCGTCATGGCCTCCTTCCGTCATGGCCTCCTCCGACCGGCCATCTTCCCCGTCATGGCCGACCTGATCGGCCATCTCCTCTGTCATCCCCGGCTCCGACCGGGGATCTCACACCACAGCCGGATCAAGCACAATCTCCCCGGAAATATCAGTCCATTCAGGATTAACCTTCTCCACCAGCTGGTTCTTCCACTCGCGTTTGAAATGCTTTATCTGCTTTTCTCTTGTAATAGCCTGTTCAATAGAAGGAAAGACCTCATAATACACAAGTTTAGAACAATTGTACTTCTTCGTGAACTCAGATCCTCTGCCTTCTGAATGCTCGGTCATCCTTCTCTTCAGACTGTTAGTCACACCAATGTAAAGTACATTATTATTCCCATTAGTCATAAAATACACATATCCCTTCTGCTCCATAGCCAATTATTTTACTGATGTAAAGGTAGTCATTTTGAGATTGCCGGTCAAGCCGGCAATGACGGTCGGTTCTCGTCATGGCCGGCTCCGACCGGCAATCTTCCCCGTCATGACCGACCTGACCGGCAATCTTCCCCGTCATGACCGACCTGATCGGCCATCTACTCTGTCATCCCCGGCTCGACCGGGAATCCCTCCTATGACCCATTGGAACCGAAATTCCGCCCGTCGGCCGAAACCACGAGCGGAACGAAAAAGACTCTAATCGCTGATCAGTCCAGTTCCTCAACCAGATGATGAGCAATTATATGATTATTCCCTAAATATCTGACAAGAAAGATAGTCTGACCATCTTGTTCGTGAATGCTGTAGAACACATACCATGTAGTGTGCTTGTTCTTGGCAAACGATGAATAAAACAGATCGTTGCCATATCGCTTGAAATAAGACGGAGCATCCTTCTTGACCTTCAGAGGTAGATTTGTATGAATATCTCTGAACAATTGTTCCGAATAATCAATCGCTACCTCCTTGAATCCCAAATATCCTTTCTGATACAGGACTTCTGCCAGTTCAAGAAACTGATCTACAACCTCTGGAAGAAACAGAACTTTTGTCATGCTATATTGTGGCCCTCCTTGCGCTCAAACATCTCATTCAACCCCTCACGCACACGAGCAAGGACCTCATCCACTGTAATTGCACGACTCAGATCTTCGTCCGCCGCATTATTTTGTGCGACAAGGACAAAAGTCTCATTTCTTCCTCTCTGGATCACCACCTTTTCATTCTTGGCAATATCCAGATACTTCTTCATATTGTTGCGTAATTCCGCAGAACTGATAATAACCATAAAGCACGCAAGTTTATGTACGTTATAATGTACAAATATAGTGCATTTAGGATAAATCACAAATCTTTTCGTTCCAGTATGTCAAAGAACTTTACCGTCATCCCCGGCTTGACCGGGGATCTCACACCTGACCGGTCATCTTCTCCCCGGATTATTTTCACTGTCAGCCCCATAACAACTACTAAAAGCGCCACAGGGTTTAGTCTGTGACGCTCCAAAGGACATTTAAGTTACTTCAAATTCCTTATTTATTCACAACAGTCCAGCCTTCGGGGATGCCGCTTGCGCCGGTTTCTAAAGTTGCCGTAGACGCTTTGGTAAATGTACCTGATGAAGCTACGCCTGATACCCAATTTTCCAAACAATAATCTGCAGATATATCCGTTGCCAGCATGGTAATGCTGCTCAGATTTGTACAGTCCTCGAACATGTCACGGTAGCAAGATTTAGCTAACGTCGTAGCTGGAAGTTCAGGTGCAGCAGTCAGGCTTGTGCAATCACTGAACATAGTATAGTAGCAATCCTCAGCCAACGTTGTAGCCGGAAGTGTTTTTTGCACCGTAGTCAGGCTTGTACAGTTCCAGAACATAGCTTCGTAGCAATACTCAGCCAGCGTTGTAGCCGGAAGTTCGGGTGCTGTATTCAGACTTGTACAACCATAGAACATAAAACTGTAGCAATATCCTGCTAAAGTTTCAGCCGGAAGTTCGGGTGCTGTATTCAGACTTGTACAATCCTTGAACATAGCGTGGTAGCAATTATCAGCCAGCGTTGTAGCTGGGAGTTCGGGTGCAGTAGTCAGACTTGTACAACCATAGAACATTTTACGGCAGCAAGCGAGCGCCATTGTGGTGGCCGGAAGTTCTTTTGGTGCGACAGTCAGGCTTGTACAACCTTCGAACATACTTTCATAGCACCAAGCAGACAACGTCGTAGCCGGAAGTTCGGGTGCAGTGGTCAGAGATTTGCAATACCTGAACAAATAGCAGAATCTGGCATTGGCGGTAGAAACTGTAGCATAGTTATCATAATCCACCAAGGTGCGGATGTCGCCCGAGCAGGCAACCTGCACATTGTCATCGCCAAAAGAGATTTGAGCGCGTGATGATAAGTTTGCTGCCGTACCATTGGCGCTCTTTCCACGAAGGCGCAGCGTACCGTACCGTTGTCTCCCCCAAAGGTAATGGCTGTCCAGTCTGTCAGTTGTACCCACTCGCCTCCATTCACAGAGTATTGCATACTTTCGTCCAAAACATAGCTGCCGTATGTTTTAATCGTCATAGTCTGCTCGGCTGAAGCCGTGAAGGTGAGGTAAGGCCATGGAACATCCAATGCATAACTCACGCACTTCTCCGTGGCATTAGTAAAGGCGTAATTTTCCATCTCTACATTGCCATTGCTCACGCTTACCGTTGCTTTCTCTGCAAACAGACCATAGAGGAAGGCATTGCCATTAGCATTGGCTGTGAGGGTGTACGGCTCGGTCGCCACCTCGGTTGTTCCTGCCGGGGTGAAACCGGTAGTGGTTACAGTCAGTTCCTGGCCGGCTTCTGATGCTATACGCAGGCGGCTGTAGGTGCGTTTCACTCCAGTGAAGTTGATGCTGATGGAACCATTAGCAAGACTGCAATCCGCAGGAATGTACTCCGTCATTCCGAGCTGCATACCGTCACTCAACTTCATCACGCCATCTTCCATCACTTCGTAGCATGGTGCATAGATGGCACTGACGGCAGGTGTCTCGTTATCGAGATACAAGAAGCTTACTGCCGTACTCCACGATGTGCCGTTGTAGGTAAGTACAGCGCTCTGTGCACCAAACT
>JAZNAW010000035.1:0-2842 GCA_045586745.1 Candidatus Cryptobacteroides sp. | reverse complement strand
TCATAATAGTCGCAGATCGCATATGGAGAGCCGGCTTTGCCCTTTACGAACTGCGGATGGGACGGAATGCATCCGTCTTCGGAAGATTGTGTCGAGTGTCTGAGAATTCCTGTATACCATACATGGCTGCATCCGAGCCATGACAGGTATTCCAGCGTCTTGGAATCAATGTCTGAGAATTTACCTGTTCCGTTCTGGCTTGCTGTTCCGTTCTTTACCGGATTCTCATTGTCATTTCCCCATAGTCTGGGGAGCATCTGATAAATTATTGGCTTGTGCATTAAGATTATCGGTTAAATCTGATTGGTGTCATTGAACCATCTTCCCCTATCCTGTACAATACCTGGTTAGTGGACGGTGACTTCAGACCTCCCAATGCTTCAATAAACGGACCAAGCTTGACATAGTCCATTGATGTCATGTCAAAACTGTCAGGCAGCTGGGCCTTGCCCGAGTACCATGCGGTCTTGATGCCAGGCCATGTCTGACGTATCCATTTCGCCAGCCTCATGACCTCCATCGGCTCTGCATCCCCTCCCATGAAGCAGAAGCATGTGATTGCGGCAGAATATGTTCCGATCAGTCTGGACAACATTTCTTCAGTCATATCCTCCCCTTCGTCGCTCCAGAGCCAGGGGCTATGACAGCCGGGACATCTGTTGGGACAGCATGAAATATTGACTGCCAGGCTGATTTCGTCGGGAATCTCCTGGCAGACAATATCGTAACTATAGCACTTCAGCATGCTTATTTCGCTTCGTTACGGTGGTAGTAACGTCTTGCGGCCTCTTCCTGACGGGCCATAGAGAAGTTGCTGATACGCTTCATGTAACCGATGATACGGGTCAGATAATCAATGTCTTCGCTATGACACTCAGGGCACTCTTTCAGATAGTGCTTGCTGATGTGGCCGCACTTGTTGCAGATGGTGTTAGGGATGTTGAATGTGAAGTAGTTGCATCCTTCCTGTGCTGCAACCTTGAGAAGCTGCGCATACTGTGCCTTTGAAAGGTGTTCTTCAAGGTTAAGGTGAAGAGCGGAACCTCCTGTGAGGTGCTCGATATATTTGCGTCCGTGGAGTCGCATCTTGTCGATGATGTTCAGGGACTTGTCTTCAACGATGTAGAAGTAGCTGTTGTAGCAGTCACGTGGCACTGCATAGCCGTCTTCCCTATCCCACTTCGCATGCTTCACGCCTACGTTTTCTGCAGGAATCATCTCGCAGTTGAAGAGGGTTGTCTTCGTGCGGTACTTCTTGTTGTACTCCTCGATAAGTCCGAGAGTATCCTGAACGAACTTCACGTATTCAGGGTTGTCATTGATCCCGATGCCGAGGAATTCAGCTGCCTCCACGAGACCGTTGATGCCGACTGTGAGGTACTGGCGGCCTATGTTGATGAATCCTGCGTCGAAGAGAGGAAGCATTCCCTGCTCCTTGAGCGACTTGAGGTTCTCGTCGTATGCGAGCTGTACCTTATGAACGAGGTCTACCACCTCTGCAAGATATGTGATGTAGTCGCGTCCGTTCTTTACTGCATACTGCACGCATCTGTTAAGGTTGATGGTAAGCACGCTCTTCGAACCGGTAGACACACCGCCGGCTCCGAGGGTGTAGCTGAAGCCGTTGTCCTGGATCTCGTTGCGCAGACGGCAGCATGATGCGAGAGAATCGGCATTGTCGCTCATGTATGTGAAGAACGAGTGGCCTTCAGAGTACATTTCAGCTGTAAAGTCGCCCCATTCCTTGTCCTTCACCTCGTTGTTCTCTGTAAGGAGAGCCATTGTCTCCACAGGGAATGTGAGAGGAGTCTTGAGCCTTTCAGCATTGAACCACTTCATGAAACGCTTCTGGAGCCATGAAAGGCCGTCCCAGTCCGGCTTCTCGCCGTCAGGGAATCTGAACTCTCCGAAGATGCTTTCGAAGTAGTTCTTGTCATAGTATGAGATGTTCCAGAACACTGCCTGGAAGTTTCTTGCTCCTGTCGGCTGGTTGATCGAGTATACGATCTGCTCGAAGCAGTCTGTGATCACCTTGTCGATGGTGCGCTTCTTTTTCGAGTTATCCGCCTGCTTGTCCGGATTCTGCCAGTAGTCCTTGCCGTATTCCTTTCCGATGAAATAGTTCATGTACATGAGGAATTCAGGCGTTGCACATGCTCCGGAAAGCATGCTGGATACCATGAACACGAGGTTGATGAATCCGCCGCAGAATGACTTCAGGTTAGTCGGGCCGATCGAGTTGCCGCCGATAGGCTTCGTACCCTCGAGAAGCCAAGGATACATTGTGATGCTGGCGCAGTAGTTTGCGAGCGAAGTCTCGTCGTTCTTGTAGATATGGTGGTTCTTGAGCAGTCTGATGTATTTGTCCGACATTTCCTTTCCATACATCTTCTTCATCCTGTCGGTAAGGATACGGCGGTTCAGTCGGATGAAGTTCTTCTTTGGAAGCTCTCCGATGAGGGTCGCCAGGTTCTTCTTGTCGATGTTGGCGTTTGCATCATACTTGCTGCCGGTAGCTGCGTTCTCGGCCTGGCAGTACTGGATGAGGAAGTCGAGGTGGTCGCGGACCACACGGTCTTCCATGTGCCTCTGTCTGTAAAGCATATAAGCCTTTGCTACTGCAAAGTACTGTTCTGCCATGAGGCCTATTTCGACCTGGTTCTGGATTTCCTCCACATGCATGCCCTCGGTGATGCGTACATGGGAAAGGATGTTTACGAGGTCCTCCTCTGTAGCGAAGCATCCTACTGAAAGGAAGGCTTTACGGATTGCGTTCTTGATCTTCTCGACGGAAAAGGTCTTACGCTTACCGTCTCTTTTGATGATGGTAATTTCTGCGCTG
>JAZNAW010000034.1:0-5679 GCA_045586745.1 Candidatus Cryptobacteroides sp. | reverse complement strand
TGAAAAGACTATCCTGTCCGGAAGGATCTCCACTCCATATACATTGAATTCTCCGACATCCGCAGGGACTCTGACCGAGTGGGGAGGATCGGTCTTCCGTCCAAGCACATGAGTGTAATGCGAATGTACTGTCTGGTATATGAAGCCGTCATTGTTGAGATGTTCCATTATATCTATCTCTCCACCGAAAGGCCATTCTCCTTCTTCCGGCAGCATCCATATCGCCGGCCACACGCTCTCTCCGGACTGCATCCTGGCGCACACCTCGACCTTGCCGTATGTCAGGGAGAAACGCCCCTTCGTATATACGCCTCCTGTCAGGAACCTGGCTGTATCCGACGGAACGACCCCGTCATTGACGACCGCCCTCAACACCAGGCAGCCATCTTCCAGATACCTCAGGGAACCTTCGTCAGACATGTATCTCCGCCAGTCTGCGGGTCCCCTCGTTATCGGCGACCACTTTGCGGTATCAGGTTCACTTCCTCCGAAGCTGTCCTCCCATACAAGGCGGTAGTCCTGTCCTGAAAGAAGATGACCGCAAAGCAGGGATATCAATATCATTGTCCTTTTCATAACCTTTACCAGCCGGGGTTCTGTTTAAGTTTCTTATTAAGGTTGATATCTTCCGGAGGGACCGGCATGAGATAGTCTCTGTCAGGGACAAATCCGTAGCCGGAAGGGAGCTTGTCCCTGAGAGGATCGATCCAGCCGTCATCGTCCACGGGAATCATTCCGACAGTTTCCCTGACCAGAGGATCATCCATGTTGAAGGACCTGTAAAGTATGCCGTCCTTGCCCAGATAGGCGCCTCTGCCCCTCTGTCCTTCCAGAAGTCCGTGTCCCTTCCAGCGCAGGATATCATCAAGTCTGAAGCCCTGAAGGGCAAGCTCACATCTGCGTTCGCGCCTTATCTCCTGCATGTTCGGTGACAAAGGATACCCGTAATCCGGGAATGCAGGATCCCTCTCAGGCGCCTTCCATACCGTCCCTACCCTCTCCCTCAAAGGTCTGATGGTAACGTTCAGGATTTCGTCAGTGCAGACACCAAGCTCTTCTGCAGCTTCAGCATAGGCCAGGAGAGCCTCAGGATATCGGATGATGACAAGTCCTGTATCCCAGAATGAAGAACTGACATAAGTGGTATCGACACCCAAGGCCGTATGATAACCTGTCAGATTCCTGGTATTGCCGTCACCGTTCAGACGAGGCGGATTGACATTTCCCTCCGGGTCATATACGGCGACATTCATAGGACGGCTTATCGTACTTGAACGGAACTTGCGGCCTGTAGACATGACTGTCTCCCGAAGACGCAGGTCACGACCCTCGAAAGTCTCGTTGAAATCCTTGAATCTGCTGTCGGCGGGATCTATGAACGAGCCGTCGGCATAAAGATAGCTGTCCACCAGTGACTTCGAGATTCCGGCAGCTGCTTCGTTATCCACAACGCCTGCCCCAAGAAGAACCGTCAGACTGTGCTGCAGACCCTGGGATAAATCATATTTCTTCCAGAAAAGCGCCTCAGGAACGGCAGAAAGGTCTTTCTGATTGAAAAGATGGGCATAAGCCTCTCCTCCGTCCAGAGCACCGAACGGATCATTTGCCACAGTATTGAGTCCTTCGGACACAGGCATGGTCTCAAAGAGGGCATCGCCATATTCAAGGACCTTCCTGAAGAAGAAATCGGGATCGGCATCTTCGGCGGCAAAGATTCCGGATGCGTGGTACTTCTCCCATGAACCCTCGTACAGGGCGACATTCATGGCCATGGCGAGGGCAGCCTCCCTGCATATCCTCAGACCGGAATAACGGCTTCTCTCATGAAGGGCGTCTGCAGCTTTTTCCAGATCCTCAAGAATGAAGACAGCCACATCCTTTCTTGGGGTCGCAGGTATCTGGAGTCCCTCCAGCGTCGCATTTCCATCCCAGAAGTCATCCATCACAGGCACGCTTCCGAATTTCTTCAGCAGGGTGAAATGCCACCATGCACGCAGGAAATGCACTTCGGCGCATAATGACTTCAGGTCATCATTCTCAGCTTCCTGAGGTACCTGATAATAATGGAAGAAGAAGCTGATGTCCCTGAGGTTATGGTAGGCGGCAGACCAGTCAGACTCTCCTCCGAAGGCAGTAAGTTCACCGTTTATCCTCGGGTCATATTTTTCCGATATGATGTTGTCGCTGTTCTTCTCGAGGGAACGTACTCCGCAGCCGTACTGGCCCAGAGAAGGCAGGGCAGCATAAAGCCCGTTGACATAGCTCAGCACCTGACTCTCTGATGAGAGGAAGGTATCGCTTGAAGGGGAATCCAAAGGAAGCTGATTCAGGAAACCGGAGCAGCCGGCAATGACCAGAGCTGCTGCTGACATTATCATTGACTTGATCTTCATCTCATTCAAAATTTGATTTCAACACCCATGACCATAGTCCTCGAAAGAGGGTAGACCTTTCCGTTGCCATTCTGTGACAAGGCAGATGTAAGGCCCGGAGCAGCGCTCAGACTGCCTCCGGCCCATGTGCTTACAATGTTCATCGTTTCGGGATCAAAGGCTCCGGGAAGCGCATCCAGAGTAAGCAGGTTGTCGCATGAAACATATATCTTGAGATCCCTGAGGCGCAGTTTTCCCAGAACATTCCCGCTGAACGAATACGACACCATAAGATTCTTCAGCCTCACATATGCTCCATTGAGCAGGTATCTGGAGGTATTGTACCCTGTATTGACCTTCCAGTCCAGATCACCGGAACCGGTTCCGTCCGTCAGGCGCGGAAGCCATCCTGAAGGATTTTCCGGAGAGAACCTGTCCAGATGGTCCTTGAAATAATTGCGTCCTCCGAACAGATATGTGCTTCCGGCCATCGGGAAATCACGTTTTCCGACTCCCTGTACAAGGGCTGCGACCTCCAGACCTTTGTATCCGGCCGAAAGATTGATTCCAAACGAGAAACGAGGGGTCGCGTTGCCGATCACCACCAGGTCGCCATGGTCCTCAAGAGTGCCTTGCCCCGGATTTACCGCACCGTCTCCGTCCACATCTTCATACCTGACATCCCCTGCCTTCCAAAGGTTCCCGGCCTTGAAGAAACTCAGGTCCACAGGATAGAGAGCCGCTTCTTCATCCGACTCAAACAGCCTGTCAGCCTTGTAGCCCCAGATCTCACCGACATCCATTCCGGCATAATAACCCTTGTTTGCCGCCAGACCTGTATGGTTATTGGATATCACACCCTCAGGATTGCTGTATGCGGTAACCTTGGCCCGGTAATCGAAGACATTGAATCCCGCACGGTATCTGAACCCTCCCGGAAGCCTGTCGGTCCAGCTTAACGAAAGTTCCCAGCCACGGTTACGCAATGTAGCGTTGTTGGTCCTTGCCCTGTCCGAAGCGGCTATTCCGCTGAACGACGGGATAGCCTCTGCAGGACCGAGCATATCCCTGGTAACACGCTGGTACACATCGAAGACCATGTTCATCCTGTTGCCGAAGGCCACCACATCAAGTCCTATATCCGCATTGTCGACCTTTTCCCATGTGATGTGAGGACTTATCATTGAAGGTGCAAAGGCCACAGTACCCTTGACGGCCTCCTGTGTCGCTCCCGGAAGAAGCCAGGCATCGGGAGCCGAAGTGCTGACATTCATCAGTCCAAGATATTCATACAGTCCCGCACCGCTCTGATTTCCCAGGCGTCCATACGAAAGGCGGATCTTGAGCTGACTGAACGGGGCCGCCGATTCCCGGAAGATTTCCGTAGCTGCAAGATCATAGCCGACAGATGCTGAAGGGAAAAGCCCCCATCTGCTGCCGGGAGCAAATCTTGATGAGCCGTCAGCACGCCCGCTTATTTCTGCGAACACCATTTCCTTCCAGTTCCAGTTAGCCCTTGCAAAGAATCCCATCGTCGACCAATGGTCTCTGCTTTCATCAGCAATCTGTTTTCCGTTTGCATTGTCGAATGAAAACACATCTTCGCTGAGCATGCCGTCCTTGTATGCATAGCCACCGGAGTTTTCCTGAAGCTCCGCCTGGAAGCCTGCCATGACCTTGAAGGAATGAGCCCCGGATACGGCCTGATACGACGCGGTCACACTTGGGGAGAGATAATAATTGAACATGTGTCCGCGTGTATATGATCCGAAATTCATGTTCTTCCAATGTATTCCCGGATAACGATAGCCCTGCCTGGTACCCGATGTCTCCACGATCCTTCCTCCCGGAAGAGTGGTTTTCGGGACACCCATCCTGAAGGCACTGTTCTGCACGTCAAGACGTCCTTTCATTTCCGCTGTCACATCCAGGCCTTCGACAGGGGTCGCCGTAACTGAAAGAGAGACAGCGTCTGAGACCTCAATACGGTCAAAGCCGGTTTCCTTAAGATACATAACCTCATTCCATGACGGGATATCATACATGCCTGCGACGGGAAGAACGGTAGCCTGGGTCGGATACTTATCGGAAATCTGGGCATAGAAGATCGTCTGGTCAGCCATAGGACGTGTTATGTCAATGACGGAAATATTGCTGCTCAGGTTGAATCTGAGCCACTCCTTGGCAAAAAAGGAGAATTTCATGTTTACCGTATACTTGTCAAGCTTATCCTCAACGTGGTCGATAAGACCTCCCTGACGGACATAGCCGGCTCCTACATAATACCTTACCTTCCTCGAGCCTCCCGAAACGCTGAGGTTATGGGCATGGCGCATGGAGTAATCCTTGAAATAATAGTCGAACCAGTCGGTATCCGCATATTGGCTGCCATAAGCCGAAGCCCAGCCGTCTTTTGAAGAATTCGGTTCCACTCCGGGATAATCCTCCGAATACGGAGCTTCCGCAAATGCCTTGATCTTCTCTATAGCCGACGGACTGAAAAGGGGTGCCTTGCCGGAGTTCTCCCTCATCGCGTTCATATGATCAGCAAATTCGAGAGAAGACATCATCTCAGGCAGACTTACAGGAGTGCTGAAGCCAGTAGAGCCGCTGTAGGTCACCGTCGCCTCACCGCTGCTTTCCCCACTTCTGGTAGTCACCAGAACCACGCCATAGGCAGCCCTGGCGCCATAGACCGCAGACGCAGAAGCGTCCTTAAGCACGGTTATGCTTTCTATGTCTGCCGGATTGATGTTCCTGAGGCTCTGCTCCACTCCATCGACAAGGACATATGGACCTCCTCCGTTTATGGAACCTGTACCCCTGATCATGAAATCAATTCCGGCTCCCGGCTCGCCTCCCACTCCCGAGGCAACGGCATCGGAAGAAACGGTCAGTCCGGCCACATTTCCCTGCAATGCGCCTGTAATATCGGTCACGGGTCTGTACGCTACTTCATCAGAGGAAACCGTAGAGACCGAAGCCGTAATGGATCCTCTCTTCTGGGTGCCCATTCCGATAACGACAGACTCCTCCAGAACAAGAGAGTCCACAGGATGCGTCTGAGCCGAGACGGCGCATGCACATGCAAGAATCAAAAAGATGGCAAATGAATGCTTTTTCATGTTTTTCCGGTTTTATTTCCCGATGCAAAGTTAAGTCGGCGTGAAATTGTCCTGATTCAAATTTAGCCATTAAGTTTCATATTTTGTCTATCACCACCGCTGAAAAGCAGTATTTTAAAGAATCTTAGACATTTTTGAAAACATGAGCCATATTTAGTATCTTTGTATTCAACCCTGATTGA
>JAZNAW010000033.1:0-31610 GCA_045586745.1 Candidatus Cryptobacteroides sp. | reverse complement strand
TTGATGATGTCTTCCTTCTGTCCTTTGAGAACTATTCTATGGACAATTATGTAGGCTGCCAGTGCGGCTGCACCGCTCAATAAGCCTGTTAAAACTGGAATTAAAGTGTTCATGATGTATATATAAGGTTTAAGTCTTTACATAAAAATGACCAGTCTCCTGTAAGCAGACTGGTCAGGTTATTCAATAAAAAGCCGTTAGCCGGTTTGTCAGAAAATCTTAAATAAATAAGATTTAGGCTCCGGAAAAATCGGTTCTGAAATCCTCCGTCCCGCAAAGCGGAATCCCCATAAGGGTCACATAGGTCCGTCATCCCCATCCGAGTTCGCCCGGTTACATTATCAATGTTGATTTCAGCAAAAATGTAACTAACGGCTGTTTTTATCAATATTTTCAAGATATCCCTCCAACTCCTTGGCAAGCATTTCCTCCGCATCTGTCATTTCCTTCATCTGCCTGTTGAGCGTGATGTTCGACATGCATGTATTAAGAGCGACAAACGACAGGATTTCTATCATTCCCTTTCCGGGGAATCTGTCCTGATATTTTGCCACCATCCTGTTGATGTCGTCCGCAGCCTTTCTGATCACCTCCTCGTGTTCAGGCGAATTGACCTTCAGGGGGTATGTACGGTCTGCTATCTTTATGCTGATGCTCTGTGACATATTATCCCTCCAATAGCGTTATACACCTGTCTATCTCCTTGATAAGGCTGTTTATCTTCTTCCTGGCTTCCGGACTTCCTACTCCGTCTGCCTTGAATGCTTCTGCGAGCTTAAGGTTATCAATCTGTCTTTCTAACTCTGTTATCTGCTTCCTGTAGGCTTCATTCATTGACTGGGCCTGATCCAAAGCGGACTGAAGTCTTGTACGCTCCATCTTCTCCGCTTCATACGCAGCTATCAGTTGCCTTATTTTCTGCTTTACTGTCTCAAGCATTTTCCGCCAAATTTAACCTACTTTGCAAAAATAACAAACTGCTTTGATTTCTCAAAGAAAATAATGAGAAAATCAAAGCAGTATTATGTATTTGCAGGGTTTTAGAGCTCCTCTACCGCTGTCATTCCTTCCTCAATGGCCTTTTTGTTAAGCGCTATGAGGTCTGCGTAGCGTGCAGGGATGCATTTAGCGAGTCCCTTGTCTATGTTTTCGAATGATACGATAGGCTTCATCTTGAGGTATGCGCCCATGACAGCCATGTTGTATACCTTTGAATTTCCTACCTGTGCGGCAACGTTGATCGCATCGATCCTGCAGATCTTGATGTCTGTCCTGGTCGGAGGATTTATGATTCCGTTCGGATCGTAGATAAGAAGTCCACCCGGCTTTACAGTGCTCTCGAACTTGTCGAGGGACTGCTGGTTAAGGATGATGGCCGTGTCGTACTTTGTCACGATCGGCGAACTGATCTTCCTGTCGCTTACGATAACGCACACATTTGCTGTACCGCCGCGCATCTCCGGACCGTATGAAGGCATCCATGTCACCTCCATGTCCTGCATGATCGCGCAGTATGCGAGAATCTTTCCCATCGAAAGGACGCCCTGTCCTCCGAATCCTGCTATGATTATCTCTTCTTTCATGGTTACTCCTGTTTTAATACGTCCTTGATGTCACCGAGCGGATATTTAGGGAACATGTTCTCCACCATCCACTTGTTTGCCGCTACAGGGCTCATCTTCCATCCCGAATTACATGTCGCAACGATTTCCACGAATGAAAGTCCTATGCCCTTCTGGCTGTATTCGAAAGCCTTGCGGATTGCAGCCTTTGCCTTGCGTGCAGCAACTGCAGTGTGAACCGACTGTCTTGTGATATATGCGGTTCCGTCAAGCTGTGCGATCATAGGTGCAAGTACGAGAGGGAATCCGTTGAGTTTCGCGTCACGTCCGTAAGGGGTTGTCGCTGTCTTCATTCCGAGGAGAGTGGTAGGGGCCATCTGACCTCCTGTCATTCCGTAGATTCCGTTGTTGATGAAGATCACTACGATGTTCTCGCCGCGGCTGCATGCGTGGATGATTTCAGCTGTACCGATCGACGCGAGGTCTCCGTCACCCTGATATGTGAATACATATTTTTCAGGATTAAGGCGCTTTGTCGCTGTCGCGAGGGCAGGAGCGCGTCCGTGAGCGGCCTGCTGCCAGTCGACGTCTATATAGTTGTAAGCGAATACAGAGCAGCCTACAGGGCTGATTGCGATTGTCTCTTCCTGGATGCCCATCTCCTCGATTACTTCAGCGACGAGCTTATGTACAGTACCGTGAGAACATCCCGGACAATAGTGCATCACATTGTCGGTAAGAAGAGGACTCTTACTGTATACGATGTTCTCGGGTTTCTTGATGTCTTCTATATTCATGGTCTTTGCTTATTTCAGATTGTTGAACTTCTTGAACGCGTCTGCGATTTCGTCAGGTGTGAAGATGTTTCCTCCCTGTCTTCCATAAAATCCCACAGGACATGCTCCGTTTACTGCAAGCTTCACATCGTCCACCATCTGACCGAGGTTGAGTTCGATTGTCATCATGCTCTTTACCTGTCCTGAAAGTTCCTGAAGCTTCCTGGTCGGGAATGGGAAGAGCGTTACAGGTCTGAGAAGTCCTGCCTTGATGCCTTCCTCGCGCAACTGGTCCACTACGGCCTCGCATATACGTGACGAGCATCCGAATGCCACGAATACATATTCTGCGTCGTCTGTCATGTATGTCTCATACCTTACTTCCTTTTCCTTGATGACCTCATATTTGGCGGCCAGCTTCCTGTTGAACTTCTCCTGAACGTCAGATTCAAGGGCGAGGGAAGTGATCACGTTGTAAGGTCTGTCTGCAGTCTTTCCTGTCGTAGCCCATGGTGCGGCAGCCTTGAGCTCCTCTGCCGTCATGCGAGGCTTCTCCGGACGAAGCTCCACCTTTTCCATCATCTGGCCGACGATACCGTCAGCAAGGATGATGACAGGCGTGCGGTACTTGAACGCGAGGTCAAATCCCCAGTCCACGAAGTCGTACATGTCCTGTGCCGATGCAGGTGCGAGGACTATGGCGTTATAGTCGCCGTGTCCGCCTCCCTTCACGCACTGGTTGTAGTCGCTCTGGCTAGGCTGGATGGTGCCGAGTCCCGGACCGCCGCGCTGGCAGTTCACAACAACGCATGGAAGCTCCGCTCCTGCAAGGTAGCTGAGTCCTTCGCACATGAGGCTGATGCCCGGCGAACTTGAAGATGTCATCACCTTCTTTCCGCAGCATGCTCCGCCGTATACCATGTTGATTGAAGATGTCTCGCTCTCTGCCTGAAGTACCACCATTCCTGTTGTGAGCCATGGTCTTTCCTTGATGAGAGTCTCCATCACTTCAGACTGCGGGGTGATAGGATATCCGAAATATCCGTCCGCACCGTTGCGGATTGCCGATATGGCAATCGCTTCGTTTCCTTTCATCAAAATCTTCTCTGCCATATCTTCTAGATTTTAACCCGATAGACTGTAATTACCGAATCTGGGCAAACTACTGCACAGTTTGAACAACCTATGCATGCTTCGCCTACCATCTCGGCATAATGATAACCTTTGCTGTTGACCATCTTCGAGAGTTCGATGCTCTTGGTCGGACAGTTCTCCACACATACTCCGCAGCCCTTGCATTTCTGTGTGTCGACTTCGATTGCTCCTTTGAATGCCATTATCTTGTAGTTTTAATGTGTTTTATATGTTATGGTATATACTTGTTCTGAAAACCAGATTGGAAGTTTCAAAAACGAAGTAAATTTACGACTAATTTATCGGATTGTCAAATAATGTTGGTAAAAATCCCAAATCTTCTGTCCGGGGTATTTTATATCGGAAAATTTATATAACTTTGAAAACTTTAAACAAGGGCTTTTATGGGGAAGATATTATTGAAGAACATTGTGACAGAGGGAGTTGTGGCCGATATCCTCATTGACGGCAATCTGATTGCCGGAATATATCCTGCCGATGCGTCCGGTTGTCCCGAAGGAGTGTCTGACAATGCTGATGTCGTGGATTGCATGGGAAAGACCGTCATTCCTGGTTTCGTCAACATGCATACTCATGCCGGCATGTCCATGATGCGCGGAATCGGCGAGGACATTGCATTCCATGACTGGCTGGACCGTATCTGGAAGGTCGAATCCAAGATAGATGAAGAATGGGTATACCATGCTACCAAGATAGCGTGCCTGGAGATGATAAAGACAGGAACGACGACCTTCAACGACCATTACTGGCATATGCCTATGGCTCATAAGGCTGCAATGGAAATGGGATTGCGTCCTGTCCTTGCATATGTCATCTGTGACAGGAACGATCCGCAGGAGTCGGAGCGTCAGAAGATTCAGTGTGCTCAGATGTATGAGGAGGCGATGACATGGAACGACCATTCGGTATTTGCCATTGCCATCCATGCGATATATTCGGTCCGCGAAGAGATGATCGTATGGGCGACGGAATTTGCCCGGAGCCGCGGTCTTAAGATACATATCCATGTGTCCGAAACACGCAAGGAAGTCGAGGACTGCATGGTACAGCATGGAGGCATGTCTCCAGTGGAATACCTTGACAGTCTTGGAGTCCTGGGACCGGATGTGATTGCAGCGCATACACTCTGGCTGTCTGAAGATGACATCCGCATTCTCGGAGAAAGGGGAGTGACATGCGTCCATAACGTAAACTCGAATCTCAAGCTCGCGTCAGGATATAAGTTCCTTTATAATGAACTGCGTGATGCCGGAGCGAATATTTGCCTTGGAACAGATGGCTGCGCATCTTCGAACAATCTGGATATGCTCGAGACCATGAAGACTTCAGCCATGCTCCAGAAGGCATGGAGGGACGATCCTTCAGCCATGCCTCTGAACGAGATCATGGATATGGCGACGCTTAACGGAGGAAAAGGCCTGGGACTGAAGATAGGGCGGATCGAACCAGGTTATCTTGCCGATATGCTGATTGTCGACACGGACAACTATAATTTCCTGTCTCCGGGTTCGTTCGAGGCCAATCTGATATATTCGGCTCATTCCGACTGTATCGATTCCGTAATCTGCAACGGAAAGTTCATAATGCAGGGCAGGGCAGTTCCTGGTGAGAGAGAGATCCTGGATGAAGCCCGTAAAGTGATGTATAAACTGTAAATCAGATAGACATGGACCCAAGAGTTGAAAAGATCATGAAGGCTGCTGAATATATTGCAGCCAAACTTGATGGAAGAAAGCCGTTTGCCGGTATTGTGCTGGGAAGCGGACTTGGCAAGCTTGCCGATAAGATAGAGAATCCTACAGTCATCCCATATAAGGAGATACCAGGGTTTCCTGTGTCGACGGCAGTGGGACATAAGGGTAATTTCATCGCAGGAGAACTTGGCGGCAAGTTCGTTGTAGCCATGCAGGGAAGATTCCATTATTATGAAGGATATCCGATGGAGCTGGTCACTCTTCCAATCAGGGTGATGAAGGTTCTCGGCATACAGTATCTCTTCGTTTCAAATGCCGCAGGAGGTGTCAATTTCGATTTCAAGGTAGGTGACCTTATGGTGATAACAGATCATATCAGTCATCTTCCGAATCCTCTTATAGGACCAAACATGGACGAGTTCGGACCACGTTTCCCGGATATGACGCGTCCGTATGACAGGCAGTTGAGGATGAGGGCATTCGAAATTGCGGCCGGTCTCGGATACGAACTCAAGAGCGGAGTGTATTTCGCCAGCACAGGTCCTGCATATGAGACTCCTGCAGAGTATAAGTACTACAGGCTCATCGGTGCAGATGCTGTAGGAATGTCTACAATTCCTGAAGTGATCGTTGCACGACACTCGTCAATTCCAGTATTCGGTATGTCTGTCATTACAAATGAGGCTCACGATGACTATGCCGAGGATTATGTCAATGACGGTGACGATGTCGTTGTTGCAGCAAATGCCGCGGCTGACAAGATGACCACACTCTTCACAAAGATCATCGAATCTCTGTAATAATAATCCTATGTAAAAAATCCAGTGTGAACGAGCGAAGCATTTCCCTATGCTTCTGCGAAGCGAGTCACACTGGATTTTTTATTATCGATGTTTGGATTTATTCTGCGTAGAGCCCTTCCCGGCTGAGGATGTGGTCCAGATTTGCCAGACCGTAAAGTATCACTGCAGTACATGTCGCGCTATGCTCCTGATATTCAGGAATGCTCTTGTTGAATGTGTCGCGCTCGGTATGCCAGATCTCGTCGTAGCTGAAGTTGTATCCTTTCGGGTCTGTCAGGTTGAATCCTATGGTAGGAACGCCTTCCATGGCGAAATATGCATGGTCTGAACCACCTGCGCTTGTCGGTCTAGGTCTTGGTTCGCCCTGACGCTTTGTTACGGTGAAGGAGAATTCAGGATGAACATCCTTAAGCGGTTCGCTTACTTTCACGAAGTCCTCATACATGGCTTCAGGAACGGTTACTCCCGAAGTAAGGAACGGAGTATAGTCCCTGTTGAAGTAGTTGGATATCTTCGCCATGTCGACAGTTCCGCTCTGGACGAAATGCTTGCTGCCAAGAAGTCCGAACTCTTCTGCCGCCCAGAGACAGAAAAGGATGCTTCTCTTAGGCTTGCCGCCGGCTTCCGCAATAAGACGTGCAGCTTCCATTACAGGAGCTACTCCGCTTCCGCAGTCTACTCCGCCTGTAGCGACGTCGTATGCATCGAGATGACCTCCTGCAAGGACATATTCGTCAGGATGCTTGCTTCCTCTGATCACTCCGATCACATTGTGATACTTGACCGGACCCATCCTGAAGTGGTTTCTGATATCGAATTCCAGCTGGAAATACTCTCTTCTTTCGACCATCTTCTCGATTACCGCATACTGCTGCTCATCGAGCTTGATGTCCGGAACAGCAGGAAGGTTGTCGAATGTCATCTTGTCAAGATTCTTCCGGTCGTAAAGTGCTCTTATCGGAACGGGTGACGCCTGGATAATGCCCAGGATACCGGCCTCTACCATCTGACGGTAGAACATGGCAGGCTCATATCTCTTCTGAATCATCTCGGTCTCTCCTTTCATACGTGCTTCCCGGTTCTTCCTGTCGATCTCAAGGTTTTCCTCGATCGCTGCATTCCTGATGCTGTCACCTTTCTCCGTCCAGTCTATAGGATAACCGTTGTTTTCGCCTCCGATCAGCACCCATGCACCTTTGAGGCTTTCCTTCATTCTGTCGAATTCAGCCTGCGTGAGAGGCTCTTTAAGAACATGGCCTCTTTGTACACCTTTGGTTCCGACAGTATATGACGGTGTAGCGAAATGCAGGGTCATTCCGTTCCCTCCAAGCATCTTACCGAACCATGGCCCGCGATTGAATCCAACAGGAACTACTCCGGCCTCCTGCACCCATACTTCAAGTCCCCATTCCTTGAACTTGGCTGCGCACCATTCCACTGCGTTGTCGTAAGCATCAGATCCGACCAGTCTGCCTCCGATTCTGTTGGAGAGCACATCCAGATGATCCATTGTCCTGTTGTCTGTCATTCCCTCATGGATGATACGGTCTGTAACAGACTTGTTCTGTGCATGGATACCGGTAATTCCTGAAGCCGAAAGTGCTATGACGGCAACCATCATAAGCATGTTGTATGTCCGTTTCATATTGTCTGTGTCTTATCTGTCATTTACCAAGTGAAGCACGTTCTGCCGCTGCCTTTTCGTGGTTGTAGTTCACTCTGACTCCGTCGCGTGTCACTATCCTGTTCAGTCCGCGCGGACTTCCGGTATCCTCTCCTTCAAGAGTCCCCTCCAGGACCTCTTCAACGATCTTCCGGATATCCTCAATCCTCTGTATCGTCTCAAGGTTGTCTCCCCAGAAATGTCCGTTGTAGAATCTCTCATATCCGTTTGCCTTGAAATATGCCACAGATTCCCTGCAGGTTCTGATCATTGTTGACAGGTCTGTCATTATCAGCAGGTTGGTGTTGCCGAAAGCGTCTCCGCTATATCCTCTGTCAGTTCCGACTTCAAGGAACGTAACTGATCCTGTCGTGTGACCTGGCGTATAGTAGGCTTCAAGTATTCTTCCGCCGAGGTCGAACCTCTGTCCGTTCTCGATATGGTGCACCTTGCCCTTATAGTTGCGCAGCATTGATTCATCTGCGCTATGTATCCAAAGCTCGTCAAAGCATCCGGCTGCTCCCACATGGTCACCGTGTCCATGGGTGAGCAGCAGACTTACTGGCTTCTTAGTAATGCCGGCAACGATCTCGTCCAGTTCAGGGATGCTGGTTCCTGCGTCGATCAGTACCGCCTTTTCGTTTCCTTCTATGATATATACAGTCTCTGATGAGACTCTGTTTCCAGATCCTATCCATGTGTGGTCGTCAAGTTTCCAGAACACGATGTTCTCGTCACGATATACTTCAGGAAGGTCGAGTTCCGCCTGATTCTTTGTTTCCTGCGCACATCCGCAGATGCATGAAAGCATGGCGAGTGCAATAAATAGTGCTTTTTTCATTTCAGGTTATGTCAGATGCTGTTTTGAAATAATGTGCTCCATGCGTCGGACGGCATGTCCCAGTCCCCACGAGGCGAAAGGCCTACGGATCCGATCTTAGGACCATCCGGCAGGCATGAACGTTTGAACTGCTGGTTGAAGAATCTTCGGATGAATGTCTTCAGCCACTTGCGTATTGTGTCGTTGTCGTAATGTCCGTCAAATGCCTTTCTGGCAAGGAACATGATCTTGTCAGGGGTGTATCCGAAACGTATGAAATTGTAGATGAAGAAGTCATGAAGTTCATACGGTCCTACAAGATCTTCTGTGACCTGCTGGATTTCTCCGTTCTCATCAGCAGGGAGAAGTTCGGGGCTGATAGGGGTGTCGGCAATGTCGAGAAGGATGTCTGACATTGCCTCGAACCTGTTTCTGGCTGCCCATCTGACCAGGCTGCGTACCAGTGTCTTGGGTACTCCGGCGTTTACTCCATACATCGACATATGGTCTCCGTTGTAGGTGGCCCATCCCAATGCAAGTTCTGAAAGATCGCCTGTTCCGACTACGAGACCGTTTGTCTGATTGGCTACATCCATAAGGATCTGTGTCCTCTCCCTTGCCTGCGAGTTCTCGAAAGTGACATCAGTTACATTCCTGTCGTGTCCCAGATCCTTGAAATGCTGGTCACATGCAGCTGCAATCGATATTTCACGCGATGTTATGCCGAGCCTCTCCATCAGTTCCGTGGCATTGTTCTTCGTGCGTGAGGTCGTGCCGTAGCCTGGCATAGTGACTCCGATAATCCTGTCCCTTGACCATCCCAGCTTGTCGAATGCAAGTGCTGCAACAAGGATTGCAAGCGTACTGTCAAGACCTCCTGAAATGCCCAGCACTGCTGTCTGGCAGCTGATGTGCCTTAGTCTTGTGGCAAGTCCTGTAACCTGGATGTCAAGTATTTCCCTGCATCTGTAGTCTAGGTCCTCCTCAGGTGCGAAAGGATGCTTCTCTGTCTTTCTGCAAAGTTCGGCCTCGAAATCGGTGCTGTTTGCATCTCCTAAGGAAATACGCGTGAATGAGCCGTAATCGGCAGAGGAGAAACCCGGTTTTCCCTTTCTGATGTTTTCGAGCTTCTCGAAGTCGATATCAGCTGTTATCAGAGACGGTTCTGTCCTGAATCTTTCGTTTTCCGCAAGAATTTCTCCGTTTTCCCAGATGGATGCCGCTCCTGCGTATACGTTGTCCCTGGTGGATTCACCGAATCCGGCAGAAGCATGGATATATCCTGTCATTGTACCGGCAGAATGCTGTCTGATGCGTCCGCTTCTGTATCTGTCGGTCATGAGTATCTCGGATTCTGCAGATGGATGTGCTATCAAATGTACTCCTGCAGTCGCATGACATGATGATGGCGGTACCGGCGCCCACATGTCATCTCCTGTCTCGACTGCAAAGACAGCATCTCCGATCCTGAACTGAAGGTCTGGCGATATCATGCATTTCTGTCCGGCGTATCTTATCTCGCAACACGATCCTGCCGTCATGAAATCGTTTCCTGAGGAGAATGTCCTCTGCTGCATGCTGTCAGGATAGATCTTAGGTACCATACCTTTGATCTTACCATCATATATGATGATGCTGCAGTTGTAGAGATGTCCTCCGTATGGAACAGGAGCACCTACTGCCATGGCCATGTTCTTGCCTTGACTGAAATTCAGTATCTTCCCTACACATTCTTCCGCACTCCTGATCAGAAGACTCTGTCTGAACAGGTCACCGCAGCTGTATCCTGTGATGCACAATTCCGGAAAGACAACCAGTGATACCTGTCTTTCATATGCCTTGCCTGCAAGTGTACAGACTTCTGCGGTGTTGAAGTCCGTATCGGCTACCTTTACTGTGGGAACCGCAGCTGCGGTTCGTATGAATCCGTAATTCTTCATCATTATTGTATGGCTTTCATTGCTATGAAAGACAAAAGGATGAACTGAAAGTCATCCTTTTGTCATATCATGAAGTGCTTAAAGTTCTTCAAATTCTACATCAGTGAAACCGCTGCCGGCTGGACGGCCTTCATCCTTGAAACAGTTTGTCCTGATATACCTGATCACTTCCTCAAGGCCCTCGGTGAACTTTTCGAAATCCTCCTTGTAGAGGAAGATCTTATGCTTGTCGTAGGCAAAGTGGCCGTTGTTGTCTACCCTGCGCTTGCTTTCCGTGATCGTCAGGTAGAAATCATTGCCTTTGGTAGCCTTGACGTCAAAGAAGTATGTACGCTTTCCTGCTCTTACCGGTTTTGAGTAAATGTCCTCACCTGAACGCTCGTTAGCGTTTGCTCCATCATAATCCTCACTATACATAGCATATCTTTTTTAAGTAAATCTTTACAAAGTTAGGGAATTTTCTGAAAAAATGAATGTATATTTGCAAAAATTTAGACCAAAAATATGCTTAACAGAAGGATCTTAAGGATAAAGGCTTTTAAAGTACTCTATAGCAGTGTGTTATCGGGGGATATGTCCCTTTCTGACGCAGAAACTCAGCTCGATCAGGCATGCGAGGCCACACGCGACCTGTATATCTATATGCTAGGAATAGTATCTCCTTTGACCAGGATCGCCCGAGAAAGGATAGAGGCTGCAAAGGGCAAGTTCAATCCGACGGAAGAGGAGCGCAATCCTAATACAAAATTTGCAGATAATGCCCTGGCACGTATCCTTGACGAGGATATGGATTTCCAGAAGGTATTCAACAAGAAGAAGTATTCATGGTCTCAGTATGACCTTCTTCTGAAGAAGATCATGACGTCAGTCTGTTCAAAGGATTATTATGCCGCCTACATGGCATCCGATGAGCGCTCGCTTGCGGAAGACTGCAAGCTTTTTACAAGAATCTTCGAGGAGGAGTTCGTGGACAGCACGGAACTTGAACAGATACTTGAAGAGAAGTCTCTGTACTGGAATGATGATCTTCCATATGCGCTTACATGGTGCTGCAATACGTTCAAGAGTTTTGCTAAAGGAGAGAGATGGAGCATGCTTCCGCTTTACCACAGCGAGATGCTTTCCGGTGAGGGCGTCGAGAGTGACAAGTACTTTGTGAGAAAGCTTCTCCAGGCATCGGTAGCAGGCTATGACAAGTATTCGGAAATGGTTGCAGAGGCAGTTGTAGGTTGGGAGAAGGAGCGTCTGTTCTCTACTGACGTCATACTTATCGTGATGGGACTTGCTGAAGTCGTCACCTTCCCTACGATTCCTGTCAAGGTGTCCATCAACGAATATGTGGAAATTTCCAAGTTCTTCGGTACCCCGAAAAGCCGTGCATTTGTCAATGGTATTCTTGACCGTCTTGTACAGAATCTGGTGAACGACGGCAAGATCACCAAGTTGAAATAACAATTTAAAATAAGAATAATTATGCTTACACTTTTACAGACAGCTGCTCCTGCGGGACAGGGTGGCGGATTATCAATGTGGATCATGCTTGCGCTGATCTTTGTGGTTATGTGGTTCTTTATGATCCGGCCGCAGAGAAAGAAGCAGAAGGAGATGGAGAATTTCCGTAATTCTCTCAAGAACGGGGACAAGGTGGTTACCATCGGAGGAATCTATGGTACGATATCAGAGGTGAAGGAGAATTATGTGCTTCTTGAGGTTGACAAGGATGTCAAGATCCGCGTAAACAAGCAGGCTATTCAGAAAGACTATACAGATCCTGCCAGACAGTAGGAAATCAGGAAGGAGATGAAAGAGCTGTTTCACAGACTGCTTAAGTCTTTAGGTATCAGCGGGAGAGATTGGGCGGCGCTGCTGCTTGCTCTCCTGTTGGCTTTTAGTACATGGCTCATTCATAACCTGTCTTTGAAATATAACGATTTCCTGACCGTTCCTGTAATTGCACAATGCAGCATTGAAGGACATTCGGAACTGTCGTCAAATCAGTGTCAGATCATTGCCAGATGCCGTACTACCGGATACAATGCGATCCGTCATGACCTTTTCGGAGAGAGAAGGGTGCGAACCGTAGCATTCAAGCCGGAGGTCATGCATCATAGGAAGGATGACATATATTATGTCACAGCATCTGATCTTCAGGAATATTCCCATCTGATCTATGGTGACGATGTGACCGTGGAGTATTTCGGTTCGGACACCCTGTTCTTTACATTCCCTTCGGTTGACCATAGGAAGATTCCGGTTCATCCTGTTTATTCCATTTCATATAAGGACCAGTATACCGGTGTAGGAGACCTTAAGGTGGAACCGGATTCTGTAACGATTTATGGTGAAGTGAATATCCTGGACAACATTGACAGGGTATATACAAAGCCGTTGAAGCGTTCCGGTCTGAATGCGGACATTCATGGACTGGTTGGGCTTGAGCCTGTATCGAATGTGCGTATCTCTACAGACGAGGTTTCATACTCCCTTGAGGTTGCAAGATATGTGGAGATCTCGGCTGAAGTCAAGGTGTCTGTCAGAAATGTTCCTGCTGACAAGGAGATGGTGCTTCTGCCTTCCAGGGTCAGGGCTTCACTGAAGTGCCGCTTCCCTCTGAAGGGAGATCCGGCCGGTTCAATGGAACTATATGTCGATTACGAAGACTTTGTAAGAACCGTAAGCGGCAAGTGTCCGGTCAGGCACAGCACGTTGCCGGACGGCGTCATAAGCTATGATATCGAACCGTTTTATGTGGAATGTATGGTAAGCGACAAATGATGGAGATACTTGTAGTTACAGGCGGAATAGGCAGCGGCAAGTCCGAAGTCTGCAGGATACTTCACGAAACATACGGCTGTGGGGTATATAATGCTGATGAGCGTGTCAAGATGCTGTATGATGTTCATCCACGGCTTTTGAATGACATAGAATCCTTGCTTGGTGAGTCTTTGCGTGATGATGACGGCAGATTCGTCGCATCCAGGCTTTCTGCACGGATTTTTTCAGACAGAAGTCTGTTGAAGAAGGTTGAATCGCTGGTTTTCCCGGCTCTAATCGAGGATTTTGAAGATTGGAAAGCCGGATATGCTGACGACCGTTTCGTCGTGTTTGAATCTGCCACAGTCCTTGAAAAAACAGAATTCAAGGGATTCGGAGACAAGGTCATACTTGTTGATTCTCTTGTGGATACAAGGCTTGAGAGAGCATGTCTGAGGGATTCTGCACCAAGGGAAAGCATTTATGCCAGGATGCTCAACCAGAAGATGATGAACAGCATTTCAGAGGGTGAGACAGAACCGGAGGTCGATGCAGTCATCCATAATCTGGGGACATTGTCTGACCTGAGGTTCAGTACCATAAGGGTGATCAAGGAACTATTTGAAAATTTATAAACGAAAATAACTTATATCGAAATGAAAACTGATCTTTCAAAGATTCTGGCGATTTCAGGCCAGAGCGGACTATACCTTTATATTTCACAGGCAAGAAACGGTGCCATAGTTGAGGCCCTTTCAGACAAGAAGAGAAGCAGTGTAGGCATGACAAGCAAGATCACATCTCTTGCAGACATCTCTATCTATACTGATGATGAGGAGGTTAAGCTCCAGGAGGTGTTTGAAAACATGAAGGAGGTTCTCGGTGATGCAGATGCTCCATCTTCAAAGTCTTCTGCAGACGAGCTCAAGGCGCTTTTCGAGAAGGCTCTTCCTGCATACGACCGTGACCGTTTCTATGTGTCACACATGAAGAAGGTCGTGGACTGGTACAACAACCTCAAGAAGTATGCTTCCCTTGA
This sequence comes from Candidatus Cryptobacteroides sp., assembly GCA_045586745.1. Lineage (GTDB taxonomy): Bacteria > Bacteroidota > Bacteroidia > Bacteroidales > UBA932 > Cryptobacteroides. Next base: position 17,404 of record JAZNAW010000033.1, on the reverse strand, counting down.
TTTCGTGAACCTCGAGGAGGAGTCAGAGGAATCTGCTGAGTAATCTGATGAAGATGAAACTTCAGACCGTCACCTTGGGATGTTCAAAGAACAAGGTCGACACGGAACATATCCTTTCCCATGTGGAGCATCTGTATGAGATCGTTCCGGAGGGAGAGGATATTCCTGTTGATGTAATGCTGCTGAACACATGCGGCTTTATCGGTGATGCAAAGGAGGAATCTGTGCAGGCAGTACTGGAAGCAGTAGAGAAAAAGAGGAGGGGAGATGCAGCTAAGGTGATTGTATTCGGCTGTCTGTCACAGAGATATGCTGATGAATTGCCAGGACTCATACCGGAGGTGGATGCATGGTTCGGTGCCAGGGAGTTAGATCCTGTAATCGAGGCTTTAGGTGCGGAGCCTGATCCGGAAAAGAGGAACCGCAGATATCTTACCACTCCTTCCCACTATGCATATCTCAAGATCTCCGAGGGTTGTGACAGAAGATGCTCTTATTGCGCCATCCCGTTCATAAGGGGCGCGCACAAGTCTGTGCCTATGGAAGACCTTGTTGCAGAAGCAGCGGCGCTTGCTGAAGAAGGAGTAAGGGAACTTATCATCATCGCACAGGATACAACATATTATGGTCTTGACCTGTACCGCAGACGTGCGCTTGCGGAACTCCTTCAGAAGCTTTCAGAAGTGGAGGGCATTGAGTGGATAAGGATCCATTACTCATATCCGGCTGCATTTCCGGAAGATGTCCTGGATCAGATGGCTGACAATCCGAAGGTATGCAGGTACATGGATATTCCGCTTCAGCACATCTCTGACAAGGTTCTTGACAACATGCACCGTCATGTGACAGGAGCATGGACAAGGGAACTTATAGGAAAGATGCGTGAAAGGGTGCCTGGAGTCGTGCTGCGTACGACCATGATCGTGGGACATCCTGGCGAAGGAAAGAGGGATTTCAACGAACTGTTGGAGTTTGTGCGTGAGGCCCGTTTCGAAAGACTGGGTGCCTTCAGATATTCGGAAGAAGAAGGTACATACGGTGCCGAGAACTTCAAGGACAGCATTTCTGCCAGAGTGAAGCAGGAACGTCTTGACGAACTTATGACTGTACAGAGCGGAATCTCCCTTGCTTTCAACCAGTCACGCGTGGGAACTGTCGAGAAGGTCATTGTCGATGATTTCGTTGACGGAATCCTTGTGTGCAGAAGCGAGTTCGAGAGTCCGGAAGTGGATGGCGAGATTCTTGTAAGGCCAGACTCGGAAGTAGTCGGAAATATTGATCCGTATTCACTTGTCGGCGAATTCATTATGGTGCGCATAACAGGAGCGGATGAGTATGACCTGATTGCCGAACCACTTGAAATATTGTAAATACATGAAGAAGATACTGTGCATAATCGCTTTGGCTGTGATGTCTGTCTCATGCGGACCCAGCAGACATGCAATCCATGTCGAGATGAGACATCCTTCGAAGTCTGGAATTGATTTCTGCGGCAAGAATATTTCGGTTGTCCATCTTGAGAATGATAATGGTCTCAGCAATGGCCTTTCAGAAGGTATTGCTGACGGCTTGGCTTATGCATTGGAACAGGATTACGGTACTGGGGACGGTTCTGTCGGAATTTTCCGGATGCGTGTGATACCGGGAGGAAACTATTCTTCAAGAGACACCTTGGTCAATCTGCTTATGGACACAGGTTCAGATGTCGTCTTCCTGATAGATACGATTTCTACCGGACTGATGACTATGGGAGGTACGACTTCAGTAGCCGCACCGTCTTCCCCTGATTCGTCATATATAAGTACCGGAAACCTTCCGTTCAAGATGAAGCTGTACTGTTATGATGCCATGAACAAGGATGAAAAGGTATATGAATATAGCGGCAGCAGTGTTGCCGTTCCTTTTGCCTATACAGACGGTCGTCAAAGTGCTGAAAAGATAAAGGAAATGGCGGTCAATTCTCTCCCGGAACTTGGTTTTGAGGCAGGGCAGACCATAGCGGCTTCATTCAAGTCACAATGGAAGCATGAACAGTACTCTGTCGTATATTTCGATGCCCCAAGATGGTATGACGCATTGGAATATGCGGAAAGATATTACTGGAAGGACGCCATGGATATATGGCTTGAACTTCTTGATACCGGTGATCTGTTGAAACGCTCATGTGCGGCCTATAATCTTTCAGTTGCATCGTACATGCTGGGAGATTATGATCTTGCATCCCAATGGCTTGACCGGTCAGACACCGACAACAAGCTTCCTATGTCGGATACGCTCCGCAAGAGGATAGATGACAGAAATAAATAAAGAAAGGAGCTCCCGGGAGCTCCTTTCTTTATTTATTTCCTTTCTTCTTTTTACGACCCTTAAGACTTTCTTCAATCTTTTCCTGGACCTGAAAGCGTTTGAGTGCGATCATCATCTTAAGGTCTTCTCCCATGTTCTCTACAAAAAGAGGAAACCTTACCCTCATTCTCTTGACCTTTTCCTCTATGTAGGAATCGATGTGACGCGATTTCTTCGCTTCATGGATTTCATCGAAGGCGATGAGGATACATGTCTCTTCCGCTTCACTGAACTCATGGTTGATTCCTCCTCCGAATGTCTTCATGGTAGGGGACAGGCTCATGTAGGAGTTCACAAGAGGTGGTATGTTCTCTCCCAATCTGCGGACTTCAGCATTCAGGAGCTTGTAGTCATCCTTGAACTCTTCCTCGGTCAGGATGCTGTCCATGTATGACTTCGGAGTCTCTATCTTTAGAGGGTCAATCGGAGTCACAAGCTTGTCCTTGTCTTCAAAATGCTTGAAAAGGAAGGTCTGGATAAGGTCTCGTGCCTGCCTGTTATACTCCGGATACATCGTCATCTTGCCGAAGAAATATTTCATGGCTGGATTCACTATGCAGAGGGCTCCAAGTCCGTCCCAAAGATTATCCAATGCGAAAAGACCTTTTGCACCGGCCTTGCTGCTCTGGTATTCAGGAGATACAAAGCTTCTTCCCAGTTCTATGGTATAGGGCAGGTATTCCTTTATGAACTTGTCCGAGAAGTGGAACATATGTGATGTCGCCAGAAGGGGCTGACCGTCGTCTCCCAGGCGGATTTCTGTTCCAAGAATATATCTGTAGCCACCAAGTATCCTCTCTGCATCAGGGTCCCATACTATCAGCTGCTGGTACGGATGTTCCATAGTATCGAACTCGTCGATGTCCATAGAAAGACCGCTTCCGCCGCCTGAGTCACGGAATGCCTCCTCTCGAAGACGTCCGATCTCTCTCATTACGTTAGGAGAGTCATGGTGGTTGACCACATATATCTCATTGTGACTCTTGTTTGTGTCCCTGAGCTTCTTGTTTGGGGTCAGTTCAGCCTTGATAAGTTCAAGACTGACAGGGGCAATGATAGGTTCCATGGTAATAGGTTTAGTTACGCAAATTTAATGATTATTCTGAAATAACTACAATTATTCCCATATTTCCATACTATAGTCTGAATCCGAAGCCAAGCATAAGGTTATGTGTGTATTGAGCCGCACTCAATCGGTACCCGATGTTGAGATATATTCTCTTTGTTATGAATGTCTTGAGATTGTATGTCGTATAGAATCTCAAGACATCCTCTCCTTTCTTGAAGACATTGTAGCCGGCTCCGATGTTTATGGTGAAGAACGGCATCTCCAGCTCTCCTCTGATTGAAAGTCCCAATGCGGTCTGTTCCCAAAGCTCTGGCGTCGAATAGCCTGCCAGTGTTTCCGAATCCTCCTCCAATACCGGTGTATGCAGGCCGGTACTTCTGTCAGCCTGTATGTCGAGGGATGGCCCGATATGGAAATATCTGTTCAAACAGTATAGAGGGTTGATGCTTATTCCTGCCAGAGGGAATGGTCTGTTGATAAGATACAGTCTGTATCCGTCCAGTATCCTTCCTGACCTCCAGGCTCCATAGAGAAGTATATCGTAACTGATCCTGTCCTTGTACGGAGCATCCTTGAGGGATTCCTCTTTTGAAAACATTTCCTTGCCGATGCTTCCGGTATCCTTATTTCCGAAGACACGGGATACGCCGAGACGGAATCCTATCAGGTTTGAACCTCCGTTCGGATAGCATGTGTCACCGTTTGAGAAATGTGTGTATTCAGGTCCGGCCTGAACCTCCCATCCGGAAGCCGGCTTCCATGTGAACGGAAGAGCGACATTTATGTATATGTTGCTTCTGGACTTGATGACATCAGTTTCCTTCCATCCGTATGAAAGACCAAGATTCCATTCGTATCCGAATGACCAAGATCTTGATAGATTCAGAAGCCTCACACCTTGAAAAATATAGATGGCTGCAGGAGAGCCGATAATGTCCCTCTGGTAGAAGTCGTTGACAGCAAGTCCTATCCCTTGATAGACAGCGGGTATTGCAAAGGAATATTTCAGATGATAGGATGTTACAGGGCCTATAGCCTTGCCGGAAGGATTGATGCCTCTGTAGAAATGGTGGGTAGGGATGTTGTACGAAGGACGTATTTCCGCAGTGATCTTATGGACTATACCTGCATGTGACAAACTATCCTTACCATCTGCATGCAATATGCTGACGGTAAGGATAATGATTGTCAGTAATATGTGTGTCGGTCTATTCAATCTTCTTTACAGGGTCGCAGGTAAGTCCTACTCCAAGCTTCTTGAATACCTTATGGTCAACCTCGCTTAACATTACGGTAGAATGGACCTGACATCCTTCCAGTTTCGGAAGCTGATCAAGAGCCTTTCTGCAGTTTTCATCCTTTATGCTGAGCAGTGAAAGTGCAACAAGCACTTCGTCCGTATGCAGACGTGGGTTATGACCATGCAGATATTCGACCTTGGTCTTCTGTATAGGTGCGATCATTTCTTCCGAAATGAGTCTGATTTCATGCGGAATGTCGGCAAGATGCTTTAGAGCATTCAAGATAAGGGCTGCACTTGGTCCAAGAAGTGAACTGGTCCTGGATGTGATGATGGTTCCGTCCTGAAGTTCTATGGCTGCTGTCGCGACTCCGCAGACTTCCTTTCTTGCATGCGCAGCTACGGTTGTCCTGCGGTATTCGGTGGTCAGTTTCGCCTGCTTCATGATAAGCGATATCTTGCTGACCTCATTTTCGTTATTTCCTTTTTCCGCCAGGTTGCAGAGGGCATAATAATAACGTCTGATTATTTCCTCTCTGGCTGCGTTGCAGCATGCATCCTCGTCGCTCATGCAGAATCCTATCATGTTGACTCCCATGTCTGTAGGGGACTTGTACGGACTTTCTCCATAGATACCTTCGAACAGAGCGTTCAGAACCGGGAAGATCTCGATGTCGCGGTTGTAGCTTGATGAGATCGTTCCGTAAGCCTCAAGATGGAACGGGTCGATCATGTTCACGTCATTAAGGTCTGCTGTGGCGGCTTCATATGCCATGTTCACAGGATGTTTCAGAGGAAGGTTCCATACAGGGAATGTCTCGAACTTTGCATATCCGGCCTTTATGTTCCTTTTGTTTTCATGGTAGAGCTGGCTGAGGCATACCGCCATCTTTCCGCTGCCTGGGCCCGGAGCAGTCACGACAACAAGAGGACGGGAGGTCTCTACATAGTCATTCTTTCCGAATCCTTCATCAGAATCGATCAGAGCAACATTGTTGGGGTAGCCTTCGATGGTATAATGATAATAGACCTTGATGCCTTTTCTTTCCAGACGCTTTCTGTACGCATCTGCACTGGACTGACCGTTGTAGTGTGTCATCACCACGCCGCTGACATAGAATCCTACGTTCTCGAACTCACCCTTCAGACGCAGCACGTCCTCGTCGTATGTGATGCCGAGGTCGCCGCGCACCTTGTTCTTCTCTATGTCTTTCGAACTTATTACGATTATGATCTCCGCCTCGTCCTTGAGCTGCTTGAGCATGTCGAGCTTGCTGTCAGGCTTGAAGCCCGGCAGGACGCGGCTGGCATGGTTGTCGTCGAATAATTTACCTCCGAACTCGAGGTATAGCTTGTCGCCGAACTGTTCAATGCGTTTCTTGATCTGTTCAGACTGTATCTTAAGATACTTTATATTATCAAATCCCGTTTTCATATGGGATACAAAGATAACAAATCCCACTTATCCCTGCAAGATGTTTATATAAAAAAAGAGAGCGGCAATCGATGTGAATGTCACTCTCCTTATAGTATATAGGCAGAACAGTAAGCCGGTTTCTGTTTTATCCTGTCATTTATCTTCTCGATCTACCCCCCGGAAAAGAACGGGCAGCTCTTTTGTCCTTGCGGACTCTCCGGTATACATGATCTTTCTGGACCTGGTGCCGTCACCGCCATATGTCGCCATACGACGTCGTGAGCTCTTGCCTCGCGGTTTCACCCTTACCCTTTCGGGCGGTCTGTTTTCTGTTACGGCATTCATAAGATCACTCCCATCTGTGCTTTCCACAGCAGGTCGCCCTTTCCAGTCCGGACTTTCCTCACCCGAAGGCGCGACAAGTCATTCTACCTATATTTCAAATATCTATTTGTAACCGAGCTTGCGCTCCATGCTGTCATTTTCTATGTTCATCCTCTCTACCTCTTTGCGGAGGGCAGGAGTGATGTCTTCGCAATGCTTGTGGCACTGCATTGATTTCGAGTACATCCTTCCTATGCAGAAGTTGCTGTGCGAACATCCGCTGCAATGGTTCTCGTCAGCCTGCATCTTGTTCACGAAATCCGTGTCCTCAAGTACGGCACGGCCCATCTGAATCATAGGGAAGCCCTTTTCAACCGCCTCATCAGCAGTCTCTCGCGAAACCACTCCACCTACATATACGAACGGGAAGTCCGGCATCGCTTCGCGGAACTTCAGCGCATCCTCCATGAAGAAAAGCTTCTTGAACGGTACGGTCGGAGCTACTAACTTTCCGGCAAGGGTTACGCCGAGTTTTAGCCACCATTTGCTCCATGGGAAGTAATGTACGATAGTCTTTACAGGGAACTGTCCGCGCATCACATACTGCGGATGGCGGCTGACGAATCCTCCAGAAAGGACTATTGCCTCGATGCCGAGATTGCGCAGTTCCTTTGCCACCTCAATCAGTTCGTCAGTCTCCTGACCGCCCTTGAATCCGTCTCTTGTGTTGAGCTTGGCGAATAGGGCAACCTTGCCTTTTCCTGCCTCGACAACCTTGCTTACACACATCTTCATGAATCGCATTCGGTTTTCAAGACTTCCTCCGAATCCGTCGCGCCTCTTGTTTGTGTAAGGAGAGAGGAACTGGGATATCAGGTATCCGTGTCCGGCATGGATCTCGACGGCATCGAATCCTGCCTCTATTGCTAGTTCCACGGCTTTTCCGTATGCGTCCGCAACCTCGTTTATCTGCTCCATGTTCATCTTCTGTACGAAGGTAGGGGAGTATAGGTTGAATCCGCGGCTCGCTCCATACGGCATGCATCCGCATATGCTTCTATGTGACATGTTGCCGCAGTGACCGAGCTGGATCGATGCCTTTGCGCCTTCGGCGTGTATGGCATCGGTAAGCTTCTTCAGTTCGGGAACGATTTCCTCGCGCATCCAGAGCTGGTTCTCGAACGAGAGTCCGCTCCTGCATACAGCAGCATAGGCTACAGTTGTCATTCCGATTCCTCCGCGTGCTACAGCGGTATGGTAATCGAAAAGTTCCTTCGACGGACGCTGCCCCGGGCACATGGCCTCGAAGGCGGCTGACCTGATGGTGCGGTTCCTGAGTTCGACCGGTCCTATCTTATATGGTGTGAAAAGTTCGCTCATTACCAGATAAATGGAATTATATGCTTCTTGTTAAGTTTCTTGTATTCCTCGCCGAATTCCTGCTCGTATTTTTCTGTCAGAGACCTGGCTCTTGGACCAAGGTTGGCGAATGTCCATACGGCGAAGAGGACTCCGGCCGGCGACCATGTCAGAATTGCATATCCGGTCCATTCGGTCAATTCGCCGAAATAATTGGCTGATGTCACGTATTTATAGAAACCTTTGCGAGGAATATAGTGTTTTGTGTCACCTGGTTTGCGGAGATTCCGGATAACGTGGTCGGAATGCAGGTTGATTGCCATTCCAGTGAAGAACACGATGGTTCCGATGATGAACTGCGGACTGGTCAGCCATGCGTTTCCGTACATTCCGGACGGCGCTTCACCGTAGAGCCATCCTCCGATCAGATAAGCGTTCAATGTGTTGAATACCAGTCCCATGAGCATGATGGCGACAGGCATTGTGCTCTTCCCTCGCATCATCAGAGGGAAGATGAACGATCTCTGGAAATAGTGCAGGAGGTAGAATCCGGCCATAATGTAAAGCACAATCTTCGAATTGCCTGTATCGATGCCGGAAATAGCGAACCGGACAGTGTAATAAAGCAGAAATATGAATGCAGGTGCTTCCATGATTACCCATGCGGCCTTGTTGCCTATCTTCGGACCCCAGTTCGATGCTGAAAGGTAACCGTATCCGGCCTTGAAGAAGAACAGGGCTACGAATACGATGACCGCCATGGCTGCCATGCATATCATTATTATGTAATATGTGCTCATTTTTCCGGATCGTAATATCCTGCAAAGTTAACAATATTTTCTCAAATTATATTTTTTGACTACTTTTGTGCCACATTATGTTAAATATATGAGAACCATAACTGCCATAATCATGTCCTTGATCCTTCTTTCCTGCTCGGAAGCGAAGGTGCGTGAGTATGGTCTGGAGGTTGTCGCTGAATATCCCCATGACGTGGAATCATATACCCAGGGGCTGTTTTTCCATGAAGGCCAGATGTACGAAAGTACCGGTGTTCATGGAATGTCTACGTTCCGGAAGGTGGAGATGGAGACAGGTAAAGCTCTTGAAAGGTTGAATTTTGACGAGAAGTATTTCGTGGAGGGTTCTGTCGTATTCGGAGACAATCTTTATATCCTGACCTGGGAGACAAAGACCGCTTTCATTTATGACGCAGAGACTCTTGAGTACAAGTCTACATGGAAGTATCCGCGCGAGGGCTGGGGCATTACGACTGACGGCAGGCAGCTGATCGCTTCTGACGGATCCGCAAACCTCTTCTTCATGAATGAACAGTTTGCGCTGGACCGCAAGCAGCTTGTGACGCTTGACGGCAAGCCTGTCAGATGGCTCAATGAACTTGAATATATAGACGGAAAGGTATGGGCAAATGTCTATACCACCGACGAGATAGTGATAATCAATCCGAAGAACGGAAAGGTAGAGGGTGTTATTGACTGCAGGGGGCTTCTTCCGAAGAACCTGCGGACTCCTGATACAGACGTACTTAACGGAATTGCGTATAATCCCGAGACGAAGAAGATTTATCTTACGGGAAAGAACTGGCCGAAACTATATGAGGTCCGTTTAGTTGAAAGGAAGTAGGCTTCTGCTTCCATAAGATGACATATCGCAGGGGTGTCCCGAGAGATCGGGGCTGAGATCATACCCATGAACCTGATCCGGATAATGCCGGCGTAGGGAAGCATAATCTCATGTACGCTATGTGCGTACCCCCTTGCATTAATGTAAAACATTATGCGAGGTTTTTTGTTTATAGCAGCGCTATGTGCGCTGATCCCTTTCTCTGCACAAGGTGTGGAGAAGGAAGGACCTGATCAGAAGGTCGAGAAACTTGACAGTGTCGTGGTTTCATCTTCACGTGCAGGCAAGGATACGCCTGTGACTTTCACAATGGTCGGAAAGGATGCACTCAAGCGGTCCAATCCTCTCAATTCACTTCCTGGAAATCTTGCGCTTCAGCCGTCTGTAGTGTCTGTAAATGAAGGTGGTACGGGTCTCGGATATTCGAAACTGACAGTACGTGGCTCGAAAGGTTCGCAGATCAATGTGACACTCAACGGAATCACATTGAATGATGCGGAGTCCCAGGAGGTTTTCTGGGTGAATATCCCTGCTCTTTCGTCCATGATTTCCAGCGTCCAGTTGCAGAGAGGACTCGGGACGTCGGCGAACGGTGCCGGCGCTTTCGGTGCCAGCATCAACATGAGCACTGCTTCTGTCGGTGCTGATCCGTTCGCTTCAGCAGAAATGTCATTGGGTTCATATGGCACTTATATCGGAACATTTGCGGCCGGTTCCGGCCTTTTGAAATCGGGCCTCTATTTCAATGCCGCTTATTCCCGTGGACTTACCGACGGATATATCCGCAACGCATATGCTGATGTACAGTCGGCGATGGCAGTTCTGGGCTGGATAAATGAAAGGAATTCCTTGAGGCTTACATGGCTGATGGGAGACCAGAGGACCGGCATCACATGGGAAGGTATCAGTCTGGAACAGTATGAAACCGACCGCAGATACAATCCGGCAGGAGAGTATTATGATCAGTTCGGCAATGTGCATTACTATGATAATGAGACGGATAACTATGCACAGCACCATCTTCAGCTGAATTATACCCATTCCTTTACTGACCGTCTGGCATGGAGCACTACATTCAATTACACCCGCGGTGACGGTTATTATGAGAACTACAAGGCCGGTAAATCCTTCTCCAAATATCTCATGGAGGATCCTGTCATAGACGGTGTACTGTACGATGAAGGTGACTTCATTACCCGTGAGGCTCTGGCGAACGACTATTTTGTCCTGAATTCGGATCTACGTTATTCTTCCGATGTGCTGAAACTTACGGGAGGCTTCAACCTTTCACGCTATGACGGCGACCATATCGGTTCTGTACTGTGGAGCAATGTTCTTGGAGACTCCTTCGATTACGACAGCCATGAGTGGTATCTGAACCGTGGACTGAAACATGAGGCTAATGTCTTCTTGCGTGGTGAAATGATTTTTGCAGAGCGGTTTACTGCCTTTGCCGACCTTCAGTACAGGGGTATCTGGCTCGAGATGTCAGGACCGGAGGATGACGGAGTGCTTCTTGACCATAGTGACAACTGGCAGTTCTTCAATCCACGTGCAGGACTTTCATACAGATGGAGTCCGTCGTCCCGTGTCTATGCTTCTGCTGCTCTTGGACATCGTGAGTCCGGACGAAGCGACATCAAGGAACTGATTCTGGACGCCAACAAGTCTGCTTCTGCGGGTGTCGCAGGCAGGGGAGTCGACATCCGTCCGGAGAGGATGCTTGATATCGAGGTCGGTTATGAGTATCAGACAGAAAAACTGTCCCTTTCTGCCAATCTTTATCTGATGGAGTATTGGGACATGCTTCTGGAGACAGGAAAGCTGACGGATGTAGGTTATGCGATAAAGGAGAATGTACCTCGTTCATGGCGTCGAGGTATCGAACTGGCCGCCGCCTGGAAGGCTCTTCCATGGCTCCGGTTGGGCGGAAATGTTACGCTGTCTGACAATAAGATACGTAACTATACCGCCTATTATGAAATGTATGACAACATGAACGACTGGAACTATATGGGCCAGCACCAGGTTGAGTTTACCAATACGGACATTCTTATGTCACCGTCGCTTGTGGGTATGGCGTCAGTGACTCTTCGTCCTTTTGCTTCAATGTCCGGTTCGCTGAATTCCGCTTACATTACATGGAACGGAAAATATGTAGGAAAGCAGTATTATGACAACACCTCGTCAGATGAACGCTCGATTCCAGCATATTTCGTTGCAGACCTCTCTGCCGGGTACTCGGTATCTTCCTCCTTGACTTTCAGCGTGCATGTGAACAATCTCTTCAACCGCATGTACTACGCGGATGCATGGCTCTGGCGTGCGTACTTCCAGCAGGAAGACGCCTACTATGCAGAGACCGGCATCTATCCCCAGGCTCCTCTGAACCTCATGTTCAAAGTTTCTTTCAGTTTTTGATTTTATCCAGATCGCTGATACATAGCGTTTTAACGTAAATCGCCTGCGTCAAATGACGCAGGCGAATTTATGTAAATTATTGATTATTAATGTGTTAGGTTTGATGGGCGGTTAGGAGAGATGTTTGCCGACGCGGTTAAGGTCGATCTTGTGGAATTTGTAGCCGAGACGTTTTAACTGGAGGGCTGCTCCGATGCGGAACATGACTTTCACCGTACGTGCGAATATGTGGAACGCCTTGACGGTCTGGGCCTCGATATGTTCATGGCTGATGTAGGTCGATGCGAGCTGGGCGCAGCAGAGGAGGATGTTCATGATCTGTTTCGCTTCTACCGAGTCAAGTGCCAGTCTGAGGATGTTCTGTACGATGAATTCGTCCATGTCGTCGAACCCACGTTCTCCGTGGAGGGTTTCGTATTTCGCTCCATGATGGCGGCCCCAGTCCTCGTCCCACCATTGTGCTGCAGCCATGCCTGCATATCCGGCGCATGCGATAGCGAATTCAGGATAACTGTTGACTTCGGGAAGTGCTTCTGCAATATATTCGGGAGCCCATTCCTTCCATTTATGGTCAATGTCTTCAGAGTTCAGAAGCTCACCGTCCAGCATTCCCAGGCTGGAGCACATTCTGAGCATCTCCTTCAGGAGATTCTCCTCATAAGTTTCGTAGTATTTAGCGTGTTCTTCCATAATGACTGCAAAGGTAAGTAAAAAATCCCGCATCACTGCGGGATTTTTTGGTTAGTTAGTAGTGTAGTGTATTCCCTTTCGGGATGATTAATTATTAGTGGTTAGAAACGTCTTAATGACATTAAATCGTAATGTCGAATGCAAATTTATGTAAAAAATTGATAGGCGCAAGCGTTTCTGTTAAAAAAATGTTACAGATCCTTCAATAAATGCGGCCTGAGCTGTTTTGTGCGCTGTATTGCCTGTTCGTCCTGCCATTCACGGATCAGTTTCGGATTTCCGCTCAAAAGCACGTCGGGAACTTTCCATCCGTTGAATTCAGCCGGTCTAGTGTATATCGGAGGGGATACGAGGCCGTCCTGGAAACTGTCGCTCAAGGCGGATGTCTCGTCGCTTATCGCGCCGGGGATTAGGCGGATTATCGAGTCTGCCAGAATTGCAGCAGGAAGTTCTCCTCCGCTGAGCACATAGTCTCCGCACGAGATTTCACGTGTGATCAGATGTTCACGGATACGGTGGTCGATGCCTTTGTAATGACCACAAAGGATTATGATGTTCTCATGGAGCGAAAGCTCGTTGGATATGTTCTGGTTGAGTATCTCACCGTCAGGGGACATGTATATTACTTCGTCATATTCCCTTTCCGCCTTCAGTTCCTGAATCATGTTGTATACCGGCTCAAGCATGAGCACCATTCCGGCATCACCTCCGTAACTGTAATCGTCCACCTGCTGGCGTGGACCTTTCCCGTATTTGCGGAGGTGATGGACGTGGATTTCAACAAGTCCTTTCTTGATAGCGCGTCCGACTATGGAGTGGCTTAACGGGCTTTCCAGGAGTTCCGGAACAACTGTAAGTATATCTATTCTCATGACAATTTATTTCAAATATATCTTTACGCCGCAAAAATAGTGTTTTGGTGCGAGTTTTACTAAAAAATATGGTATATTTGCAAGTTGTAATAATAAATATGAACCAATAACTCCATTATTATGAGTGAACTGATCAACCCTGGTATCGAAGTGATGCCAGATGTACCGGAGAGTGTTGAGAGCGTTATCGAGGAGGCTGCCCAGCCTGCTGTCAATTACTCAGAAAAGAACCTCGCTGAACTTGTCAGATTGTTTGAAGAGCTCGTGCAGAATGAGGAAAGGATGAAGATGTCGAAAGAGGCTGAAGCTATCAAGGCTGCCTTCTACAAGAGGTTGCAGAAGGAAAAGGCTGATGCCGGTCTTGTTTCGGCAGAGGTGGTGGAAACCGAAGATGATGCAGAGGATGCTGCAGCGGAAGTGCAGGATGTGGAATCTGTAAGTGATAATCCTTTCGCAGAGATCGAGCGCGGCTTCAAGGAAATATATAACGCATATAGGAAGGAACGTGCCGAGTATAACCGACAGCTCGAAAAGGAGAGGGAGAACAATCTTGCTCTCAAGGAGGCAGTCATCGCCGACCTTAAGGCGCTTCTTGAAAAGCAGGAGGATGTCAATGCGACATTCCCTGAATTCCGTGAAATCCAGAACAGATGGAGGGCGATCGGACCTGTCCCTGCGCAGAGCTACAGGAATGTGAATGAGACATATCAGCTTTATGTGGAGCAGTTCTATGATATGGTGAAGATAAACAGGGAGCTCCGTGACCTTGATTTCAAGAAGAACCTTGAGGCAAAGGAGGAGTTCTGTGCCATGGCAGAAAAGCTTGCTGAAAATCCGAATGTAGTGGAGGCTTTCCGTGAACTTCAGAAGCTCCACGAGCAGTGGAAGGAGTTCGGACCGGTTGCCAAGGAGTTCAGAGACCAGATCTGGGACCGTTTCAAGGCAGCTACAGCAGTAATCAACAAGAAGTATCAGGCATATTTCGAGGGGCTCAAGGAGCAGCAGGCTGAAAATCTTGCAAAGAAGACAGTGCTTTGCGAGAAGGTGGAGGAGATTGCTGAAAGAGATGTGTCGGATTCAAATCAGTGGAATGCATTCTCCAAGGAGATCGAGGATATCCAGAAGGAGTGGAGGACTATAGGTTTCGCTTCCAGAAAGGAGAATCAGAAGATTTATGACCGTTTCCGTGCGGCTTGTGACAAGTTCTATGGACGCAAGCGTGATTTCTATAATGAATACAAAGACAGCATCAACCAGAATCTTGACAGGAAGATTTCGCTTTGTGAAGCTGCGGAAGCTCTGAAATCAAGCACAGAGTGGAAGAAGGCTACCGAGCAGTTCATCGAGCTCCAGAGACAGTGGAAGGAGATCGGTGCAGTGCCAAGAAAGAAGTCGGAGCAGCTCTGGAAGAGATTCCGCGCAGCATGCGACGAGTTCTTTGCGGAAAGGGATAAGAATGCGAAGCCGGAAAACGATTTCTACGGAAACCTCAAGGCAAAGCAGCGTCTTGTAGAGGAGATCAGGGCATATGTGCTTACAGGTGATGAGACCGCTGATCAGGAGGCCATGAAGGCGTTCCAGGCAAGATGGCAGGAGATAGGCTTCGTTCCTTTCAAGGAGAAGGACAATATCGCCAAGGCTTACAAGGACGCGATCCAGGAGAAGTTCCCTGCAAAGGAGCGTAACGCACGCAGAGGCCGTGGTTCACGTCCGCAGCTTTCCGAGAAGGACAGACTCATTCAGAAATACAACCAGCTGGAGCAGGATGTCGTTACATATGAGAACAACATCGGTTTCTTCTCTATGTCGAAGAATTCTGAACCGCTTATCAGACAGATGCAGGAGAGGATTGCTGCAGCAAAGGCGGAACTTTCAGACCTTGCCGAGCAGATCAGGGTTCTGAACATTGCTGAAGACCAGGAGTAATAAATCAATTTAATCGGATGAATAAGAGTAACATTATCGGTCTTGTACTGATCGGATTAATCATGTTCGGTTTCTCATGGTATCAGTCAAGACAGTATAACGAACGCGTGGAGTATCAGGCGCAGCTTGACTCCATTGCAAGAGTCGAGCAGATGGCTGCGATGGCCATGGACTCTATGAAAAGGGCGCAGGGGATTGTGCCTGAAGATGAGGTGAAGGTAATGACAATGCCTGCATACAAGGACAGTCTGCTGACAGAGGCCCGTCTTGCACAGGAGAGCATCCATATGCTTTCAAATGACAAGATGGACATTGAATTCACGACAAGGGGCGCGCAGCCTTACTCTGTGAAGATCAATGACTACATGACCTATGACAGCACTGCACTATATCTTGTAAAGCCAGGCTACAGCCAGTATGGCGTTAATATTTTCGCAGGTGAGAACGTAAATACCAAGGACTTCGTGTTCCAGGTTGTCGAGAAGACTGATTCGACTATCGTGATGCGTCTTCCTTTCGCTGACGGCGGATATATCCAGCAGAAGTATTCGCTTTCCGACGGCAGTTACATGGTAGACAATGAGCTTTCGTTCGTAGGAATGGAGAACATCATTCCTAGAAACGTATCGATGGTTGATATCGACTGGTCTCTTGTGATCCCTCGTCTTGAGAAAGGTTTCAGGAACGAGATGCAGTACTCCAAGCTCAACTATTATTTCTCAGGTGACAAGAAGCCGGAAATTCTGGGCAGAGGAAAGGATGGAAGCAAGCGTATAGACACCAAGATGAAGTGGTTTGCATTCCAGCAGCAGTTCTTCTCGGCCATCATGACAGCTGAAGACGAGTTTGCTTCTGCGGATCTTGGGGTTGATTTCTATTCGGAGGAAGAATATAAGAATGAAGGCAGGCTCATGTCATGCTCTGCAGAGCTTCGGTCGGATTTCCAGGGTGGTTCAGACAATATAGTTCTTCCATACAAGTTCTATTTCGGTCCTAACGACTACAAGACTCTAAAGGCTTATGACCAGAAGTACGAGAAGATCATTCCTCTGGGCGGATGGCTTGTCGCTTGGTTCAGCCGTCTGATCATAATCCCTTGCTTTGACTTTCTCGGTAAGTTCATAAGCAATTACGGTATTGTGATCCTTCTGATGACCCTTCTTATCAAACTCCTCATTTCGCCTCTTACCATCAAGTCTTACAAGTCTTCTGCAAAGATGCAGGTTATCAAGCCTGAGATGGATAAGATCAATGCGAAGTATCCGAATGAGAAGGACGCCATGAAGAAGCAGCAGGCTACCATGGATCTTTATCAGAAAGCTGGTATCAGTCCGATGGGAGGATGTCTTCCTATGCTCCTTCAGATGCCTATCCTGTTTGCGATGTTCCGTTTCTTCCCTGCTTCAATCGAGCTTCGTCAGCAGAAGTTCCTTTGGGCAGACGATCTGAGCGCATATGACTCCATCTGGGATTTCGGAGTGAACATACCTCTTCTGGGTGACCACCTTTCGCTGTTTGCCCTTCTGATGGCACTTACCATGTTCTTCTACTCGAAGATGACTTCAGGTCAGATGTCTGACGATCCGAACATGGCCGGAATGAAGTTCATGAGCGTATGGCTCATGCCTATCATGATGTTCTTCATCTGTAACAGCCTCTCGGCGGCCCTCAGTTACTATTATCTTCTCTCGAATATCATCACAATGATAATGACTTGGTACATACGCAAGTATGTAGTGACAGAGGATAAGGTACGTGCGGAGATGATGCTCAATGCCAATAAGCCTAAAGCGAAGTCAAAGTGGCAGCAGAGGCTTGAAGAAGCACAGAAGATGCAGGAGCAGATGCAGAAGCAGCAGAAGCGTAAATAATACGTAAGTTAATTTGGTGACTATGGATGTTTAGACGTAATAAAATTTGAAAACTAAATCCCTCCCACTTCGTGGGCCCCTCCCGTTCACGAGGCCACGGGCGGCCACGGTTTTCAAATTTCATCACGTCTAAACAAATCAATCTTATCGTTCTATTGAAAGGGCATCTGTCCAGATTTCAGATGAATTACGCGAAGTATGATTTCAGAGACAATAAATAGATTG
>JAZNAW010000032.1:0-2847 GCA_045586745.1 Candidatus Cryptobacteroides sp. | reverse complement strand
GACTCTCCTTACGGACCGTTCGTGGATCCTCTCGGAGGAACACTGGTATGGCAGAAGGAGCATTGGTATGACATCGACCCTACCGTATGGATCGACGACGACGGCCAGGCATACATGTACTGGGGCAACCCTAACCTCTATTATGTGAAGCTGAACGAGGACATGATCTCATATTCAGGAGACATCGTAGAGCTTCCTCATATCGAGGACTACCAGGAAGGACCTTGGTTCTACAAGCGCAATGACAAGTATTACCTTGCATTCGCTTCAACATGCTGCCCTGAAGGCATCGGCTACGCCATGAGCGACAGCCCTACAGGACCATGGGAGTACAAGGGACATATCATGGACCACACCCATCGCACACGCGGAAACCATCCGGGAATCACCGACTACAAGGGCAAGACCTACTGCTTCGGACAGAACTACGACATCTTCCGTCTTGAAGAAAGCCGCCATGCGGAGCGCCGCTCGGTATCTGTAGCCGAAATGCATTACAACGAGGACGGAACCATCCAGGAGCTGCCTTACTTCGTGGACTGCAAGGTAGAGCAGATCGAATGGTTCGACCCATACAAGAAGGTCGAGGCCGAGACGATGGCATGGGGATTCGGATTGAAGACCATCCCTAAGAACGTCTGGGCAAAGGACCGCTGGAACCAGCTGGTGACCAACATCGACGACGGAGAATACATCAAGCTCAGAGGTGTCGACTTCGGCAGCGGAGCAAAGTCATTCACAGTGTCCGCTTCAGCTCTCCTTTACGGTGGCACTATCGAGATCAGGCTTGACGACTATGACGGAAAACTGGTCGGAAAGGTGGACATCGGATGCACCAGGAACGAGCTGCAGGAGTTCACCACAAAGATCCGCGGTGCAAAGGGCGTCCACGATCTCTGCCTCGTATTCAGGGCAAGTCGTTACCAGGACCGCAACCTCTTCCAACTCGACTGGTGGAGGATGGATAAATAACCTTTAAACACTCAAAAAACATGAAAAAGTACTTTGCAGAAATGGTGGGAACTATGGTTCTCGTCCTTATGGGCTGCGGTAGCGCAGTCATGGCAGGCGGAGCGGCCGCAGCTTGTGGCGCAGGTGTAGGCACTATCGGTGTTGCACTCGCATTCGGACTTTCGGTAGTAGCTATGGCCTACTGCATCGGAGGCATCTCCGGATGCCATATCAACCCGGCCATCACACTCGGAGTATGGATGTCAGGACGCATGAGCGGCAAGGATGCAGGCATGTACATGCTCTTCCAGGTAATCGGAGCAGTCATCGGCTCTGCCATCCTTTTTGCACTTACTTCGACTGGAGCAAATGACGCAGGATGCACTGCAACCGGAGCTAACACATTCGATGCAGGAGAAATGTGGCAGGCGCTCATCGCAGAGGTTGTATTCACATTCGTATTCGTCCTCGTGGTTCTCGGAGCCACTGACGAGAAGAAGGGAGCAGGCAACTTCGCAGGTCTTGCTATCGGTCTTACCCTCGTTCTCGTTCACATCGTATGCATTCCTATCACAGGAACATCTGTTAACCCTGCACGTTCTATCGGACCGGCACTCTTCGCAGGCGGACAGGCTCTCCAGCAGCTCTGGCTCTTCATCGTGGCTCCTTTCCTCGGTGCAGCCCTCAGCGCAGTGGTATGGAAATGCCTCGGCAGCGACTGCAACTGCTGCTGCAAGAAGGCAGAATAACAAACCCAAATCCCTCACGACGGGTATATTTGTCGCCCGTCATGAGAGCCTGACCGCAACAGGACCGGTTTAAAAGCACATTACCTCACACAACGGGCAGCAATAATACCCGTCGTGTGAGGTAAACTTATTGTTCCAGGTCCTTGACGATGTTGTCCAGAAGACGAAAACTCTTGACTTCCACGCATATTATCGTCACAATTAACACAATCCAAAGCAGAATGGCCAGGGCCCATCTGAAAGGATCGTCCGTCAATTGCACATCCGAAAACCATGAATAAAGTCCTATGGCAACAATGATGACAGCCGCTACAGCTGTAATTATTGTCATCTTATATGCCCGTATTCTATAATTCCTGACATGGGCTGCAATCTGAAGAACATCTCCCTCAAAACGGAAGGACTTCCTGTATTTCATTCTTTCCCTATATTGCCATAGGGCGCTTGCTGCAATCATGACATAGGCTGTAACAGCAATCCATACAGGCATACCATAATTCTTGCAGCACATCCACATCAAAGGCAGCATAATAACAGATATTATCACCGGACCATACAAGGTCAACCAATCGTACAGATTTATCCTTCTCTTTTGGGTTTCCCTCAAGAGTCTGTCCGTCACTATCTCCTGACGGTCAAAACGTTCCTTCATTATTGCGAACTGCTGACGCATCTCCTCCATCTCGCAGCTCGAATCCAATCTATTGTCTTCCATGACTCTGCTTGTTTAATTCTTGTTTGACATCTGCTTTAGTTTCTCCCTGATACGGACAAGCTTGACCGAGACATTCTTGACGCTTATGCCAAGTATCGCCCCTATTTCTTCGTAACTGAGGTTTTCCAGCCACATAAGGATGATGCTTCTGTCCACGAGCCCCAGTCTGTTGATCCTGTCATACAGCTGACGTATCTGCATGGCATCCTCATCTATATCCTCGTACGGATCGATATCCACATTGAGCGGGATCGTCTCAATCCTGCGTCTCTTTTTTGAGGTATTGATGCATGTGTTCAGACTGATACGCCATAGCCAGGTGCTTATGCTGCATTCCCCGCGGAATGAGGAGAACCCTTTCCACATGTTGATCAGAATCTCCTGGAACAGGTCAGCAACCTCGTCAGCGTCTTTCGAGAACATATAGCAGAC
>JAZNAW010000031.1:0-19337 GCA_045586745.1 Candidatus Cryptobacteroides sp. | reverse complement strand
CTCTCCAGCCATATAATGTCATGCTTCTTTGTCATGGTGCGGATTTTGATTATCTTTGCAAGGATTTTTACAAAAATAACAATAATTAAATACATGGACAACAAAGAACTTAAGGTCATTGCGGACGCAATGCTTGAAAAGAAGGGACAGGATGTGGTTTCACTCGATCTCCGATCAATAGGTACAGCAATTTCAGACCATTTCATAGTATGTAATGCAGATTCTACTCCAGCTGTCGTGGCTATCGCTGACAATGTGGAGGACAGGATGATAGAGAAGTGCAGGAGAAAGGTTGCACGCACACAGGGTAAGGAAAACGCTTTCTGGGTGATTCTTGACTACGGTGACATCGTGGTACATATATTCCAGACTCCTTATAGGGCATTCTACAGACTCGAGGATCTTTGGGCTGACGCAGAAAGGACAGTCTACGAGGACTAAATAATAAAAGACTATGGCAGAAAAGAACAATGCGCCTCGCGGAAGAAAACCCGTGAAGTTCACTTTTAACATATCATGGATATACATCCTGCTCCTGATCGGAATAGGCTGGATGTTCTTTAACCAGAGCGGTGCCAATCCGCAGAAGGAGGAATGGGACCAGGTAAAGGAGCAGTGGCTTGCAGGAGATATCAAGGAGGTTGTGTTCGTCAGAAATGAATTTGAGGGACATGTGACCATCAGACCTGACCGTCTCGGCAAGTTCGAGCAGGAGTTCGGAGGTGTCATACCGAAGAAGTCTCCGCATTTCGTCTTCCTTGTTTCCGGAAGCTTCAATGCAGAGGAGATGTTCGGCGAGCTGAATGCCCAGCTTCCTGAAGATGAGAAGGTAAAGGTAGTGATTGAATCGCAGGAAAGCTTCTGGGGAGTACTTGAATGGCTGATCTTCCCTCTTCTCCTTATCCTTATGTGGGTATTCATGTTCAGAGGAATGAACCGCAACATGGGTGGCGGCGGTGGTCCTGGCGGAGTCTTCAATGTCGGAAAGTCTACCGGAAAGCTTGCGGAGAAGGACAGCATCAAGGTTACTTTCAAGGATGTGGCAGGACTCTATGGCGCGAAGGACGAGGTGATGGAGATTGTTGACTTCCTCAAGAATCCTAAGAAATATACTGCACTGGGAGGAAAGATACCAAAGGGTGCGCTTCTTGTAGGCCCTCCTGGTACCGGTAAGACTCTCCTTGCAAAGGCAGTTGCAGGTGAGGCTAATGTACCTTTCTTCTCTATTTCGGGTTCTGATTTCGTGGAGATGTTTGTCGGAGTAGGTGCATCGCGTGTTCGCGACCTTTTCCGTCAGGCAAAGGAGAAGTCACCATGCATCGTCTTCATCGATGAGATCGATGCTGTAGGACGAGCAAGAAGCAAGAATGGAGGATTTTCTTCAAATGACGAAAGGGAAAACACTCTTAATCAACTCCTTACTGAAATGGACGGCTTCGGCTCAAATTCAGGTGTGATCATTCTTGCTGCTACAAACCGTGCAGACATCCTTGACAAGGCCCTCATGCGTGCCGGCCGATTTGACAGACAGATTCATGTGGAGCTTCCTGACCTCAAGGAGAGGGAAGAGATATTCACAGTACATCTGAGGGGACTCAAGCTCGCAGAGGATTTCGACCTTGAATTCCTCGCAAAGCATACTCCGGGATTCTCTGGCGCCGATATCGCCAATGTCTGTAACGAGGCTGCACTTACTGCAGCAAGAAATGACAAGCAGGCCATCGACAAGCAGGATTTCCTAGATGCAGTCGACAGGATTGTCGGAGGTCTTGAGCGCAAGTCAAAGATCATCACTCCTGAAGAGAAGAAGTCAATTGCTCACCATGAGGCAGGACATGCTACAGTAAGCTGGCTTCTTCCGCATGCAAATCCTCTCTTCAAGGTGACGATCGTTCCTAGGGGACAGGCCCTTGGAGCAGCATGGTATCTTCCGGAAGAGCGCCAGCTTGTCACAAAGGCACAGATGCTTGACGAGATGTGTTCGCTCATCGGTGGTAGAGTCGCAGAGGAGATTGTAAACGGCCAGCCTTCTACAGGTGCCCTCAACGATCTTGAGAGACTTACCAAGATGGCATACGGAATGGTTACATATTACGGAATGAGCGAGAAGGTCGGAAACCTCTCATTCTATGATTCAAACGGCTCGCGTGCCTACGATCTCACAAAACCATATTCGGAGAAGACTGCCGAGCTGATCGACAAGGAGGTCAAGGAACTTGTCGAGATGATCCACGACCGTACCGAAAGGATTCTGAAAGATAATTTTGAAGGATTCAGGCAGTTGGCTGAACTTTTATTGGATAAAGAAGTTATCTTTGCAGATGATCTGGAAAGAATCTTCGGTCCTAGGGCCGGTGCAAAGCCTGGCGAGGAGATTCGAAAGGATCCGGAGGAACTTGCTTAATACATATATATGAACAATTTTGTTAAAAGGACTATATCAGGTATAGGATTCGCGGCGGTAATGCTCGCCGCGTTCCTTACCAATGAATATGTTTTTGGTGTCGTAATGCTTCTTTCTCTTGTTATCATGATGAAGGAGTTTCTGACGATGACATGTGGTACCGAATATAAGTATTCGCAGGTATTGTCCATTCTTTCCGGAGCAACATTGTTCACGCTTGTCTATCTGTACAAGGCATTTGATTTTCCGGGAAGACTTGTGATCCTTTCATTTGTCCCTATATTCCTGCTGATGATCAATTCATTGTATCTCAAGGACAAGAGCCGCTTTGACAAGTTTGCGAATCTGTATGCGGTACTGATCTATATAGCAGTTCCATGGTCCCTTCTCAACTTTGCTGTATTCAACGCAGCCGGTGAGTTCAACGGAATCCTCCTTCTCTGCTTCTTCTGTATAATCTGGGGAACAGATGTGGGAGCCTATGTGTTCGGCATTACCTTGGGCCAGAAATATGGAAAGAAGCTCTTCCCGTCGATTTCCCCGAAGAAGTCGTGGATCGGATTCTGGGGCGGTCTCGCAACAGCCATCGGTGTTGCTGTAGCCCTTCATTATGCTGGATTGTTCAGGTTTGAGCTCATACACTGCATCTTCATGGGTGCGCTTCTCTGTGTGGCCGGAGTATATGGTGACCTTATAGAGTCGCAGTGGAAGAGACATTACAATGTCAAGGATTCCGGCAATATCATTCCTGGACATGGTGGCCTTCTCGACCGATTCGACAGCGCGCTCATAGCTATTCCGATCGGAATAATCTATCTTGTGGTCCTGAATGTCCTGTAAGGTCTTTTATTTTTGCCTTATTGACTGATTTTTCGTACATTTGCGCCGCTATGGTAATACATAAAGATTGTTACGGTACCATACTTCTTGTGTGGTCTATTTCGCTTGTTTTGGCTTTTATTATCCTGCGCTTCATACCGTGGGCCTTCATATCGTATCCGCTTGCAGTGATTCCTATGTTCTTCATGGGATTCGTTCTTTTCTTTTTCAGAGTTCCGAAGCGTCAGAGTGCCGGAGAAGATAATGATGTGACTTCTGTTGCTGACGGAAAGGTGGTGGTGATCGACAAGGTATATGAACCGGAATATTTAAAATCGGAGTGCATTCAGGTTTCTGTATATATGGACTTCTTCAATGTCCATGTAAATTACTGGCCTGTAAGCGGTGAAGTGAAATATTATAAGTATCATCCCGGAAAATACATGCTGGCTTTCCTTCCTAAAGCCTCTGAACTTAACGAGCACACATCCACTGCTGTCCGCAGTCAGTATGGTGATGTCTTCTTCAAACAGATTGCTGGAACCTTTGCAAGAAGAATCGTATGTTATGCAAAACCAGGTGAACAGGAAGAAAAGGGTACTGAATGCGGTATCATCAAGTTCGGTTCGCGTATTGACATGTATTTCCCCCTTGATGCAGAAATAAAGGTTAAGTTAGGCGAATATGTAAGAGCCAGTGAATCGGTAATAGCGGCTCTGCACAAATAATTATGGAAGAACAGTTAATATATATAATAATGGTTGCCTCCATCATGCTGTCGGCACTCTGCTCGATGCTTGAGGCAACTTTGCTTTCGACTCCCTTGTCGTTCATCACAGGACTGGAGGAACAGGGCATAAAGGGAGCCGCACGTCTGAAGAAGCTTAAGCAGAATCCGGACAGGCCTATTTCCGCAATCCTCTGCATAAATACGATTGCAAATACGGTCGGAGCATCAATTGTCGGATCATTGGTTTACGAAGTGTATGGAGATGCCCTTGTCGGTATATTTTCTACAATATTCACTCTCTGCATACTCATTCTTTCTGAAATCATCCCAAAGACCATCGGTACAAGCTATTGGAGAAGTCTGGCTATCCCGGCATCTTCGATAATTAGCGGAATGATATTCGTCACTTATCCTCTGGTATGGGTTCTAGAAAAGTTCACGAAGCTCATTTCATCAAGATCGGAACAGGTCAGCGTCAGTAGGGAAGACATTTCCGCCATGGTGAGCGTCGCGACTGAAGAGGAAGAGATCGAGAAGGAAGAGAAGAAGATGATCCAGAACATCCTGAAGCTGGACGAAGTGACGGCGCATGAGATAATGACCCCAAGCGTAGTCGTGGAGATGGTTCCGGGCAACATGACCATCAGGGAGTTCTATGAAAGCGAGAACACTCATTCCAGGATTCTCATATATGACGAGGAGAACGATGAGTATGTGACTGGTTATGTCTTGCGTCAGGAAGTTCTTGAAAAAATGGCTGAAGACAAGTTCAATACTTCACTGGACGATATAATACGCCCTATCATGACCTTCAGGGAAGAGGATTCTGTATCTGATATCTGGGAAAAGCTTCTTGAAAAGAAAGAGCATATATCTGCAATTCTGGACGAGTATGGTTCCCTCAGGGGCATCGTGACGATGGAGGATGTCATCGAGACAATGCTTGGACACGAAATAGTAGACGAAAAGGACGAGGTCGTCGACATGCAGGAATATGCAAAGGAACAATGGGAAAAGGCACAGAAGGATATGATAAAGGCTGAAGATTAATCTTCAGCCTTTTCTATCAGTTCAAGAAGCCTGTCGATTGCCTCATCTTCGGGTACATGCCTAAGTACCGGTGTCTTGCCTTTGTAGATGGACACCTTATGGTTTCCTTCGCCCACATAACCCCAGTCAGCATCGGCCATCTCTCCCGGACCGTTTACGATACATCCCATTACGGCGATCACCATTCCCTTCAGATGTGATGTCCTGCGCTTCACTTCGTTGAAAGTGCTTTCCAGATTGTACATAGTGCGGCCACAGCCCGGACATGCAATGTATTCAGGTCTGTAGAAGCGTCTTCTGGCTGCCTGCATAAGTTCGTCTGTGAGATATTCAGCATATTCGCTGCCGTCCAGTGTGATCTCCTGACCGTTCTCCTGATATGTTCCGCAGAGCACGACTTCGTCAAGTTCCTTGTCAAGAAGTCTTTTTCCGAAATCGCAGGCAAAGTCCATCAGGAGCCTTTCTCTTGATGGGGAAATGTATGTTGCAACAGCCTTCTTCCCTTCGAGAACGAGAGAAACCATCGAAGAATTGATCTTCCGGTCATACCTGTCTGCAAGATATTGTGCCACCGGTATTTCATTTGCCGGATCCTCGGTCAGGGACACTCTTATGGTGTTTCCGATTCCTTCGGCAAGCAATGACGAAATTCCTACGGCTGACTTGATTCGACCTGCATCACCGTTTCCGGCTTCTGTAACGCCAAGATGCAGAGGAAAAACCACTCCCTTCTCCTGCATTGCTTTGGCGAGAAGGCGGTAAGCTTCCACCATTACATGTGTATTGCTGGCCTTGAGAGAAACGACTACATTATAGAAGTCGTTCTCCACGCACATGTCAATCCACTCCATGACGGCCTCCTTCATGGCCAAAGGTGTGTTTCCGTACAGATTGGTGATTCTATCTCCCAATGAGCCGTGATTCAGACCTATCCTTATGGCAGTACCGTTGACTTTGCATACTTCAACCAGTCTGGCGAACTGTTCGCGTGCCTTGTCGTGATCCTTGTGGAAGTTTCCAGGATTTATTCTGACCTTCTCGACAACCTCTGCTGCTGCAATCGCTATTTCTGAAGAGAAATGAATGTCAGCGACAAGGGGAGTGGAGATGCCTTTTTCACGTAATATATTGCGGATCTGTCTCAATGATTCTACCTGTGAAGGGGAAGGGACAGTCAGCCTTATCATCTGTGCACCGGCTTCATATAGCCTTACACATTGCTCGACGGATGCCTCGACATCCGATGTGTGGGTGTTGCACATTGTCTGTACAACGATCGGGCTGTCGCCTCCGATGGTGACATTCCCTGCATGAACAGTAAGTGTATCCATTATTCTGTCTTCTTATTGCCGTAAACGATATCTCTTGCCTCCTGCCTTAATGCAGCCTTGGTCTTGCCTGTCCTTTTAGAGAGATGGAGGTGAATACCGGCTGAAATCGTGATGTTTGCAGGGTATGCATATCTGTAATAATATTCACTGTAATGGTCAGGGTCGTAAAGTGTACCGAATGAATGCTTGTATATTGCCATTACATGGATCTCGATAGGATCAAATACCAGTCCGAAACCAATGCCTCCCTTCAGACCGTAATCCCATCTTCGGTCTGTATCGACGAATGAATTCTGTACTTCGGGCTTTACATTGCCGGTCTTTCCCGGATATCGATGGATCCCAAGACGGTAACCGGCATAGCAGCCGGCATTTGCGATGATCTTGAAATTCCACAAGTCATAATGGCAATGCATATAGATAGGCATCTCAACTACGTCATACACGGCCTTTTCCGCCCCTTCTATGGTATAGGTGTAGTCCTTGTCCTCATTATACTCGAACTGATATCCCTCCTTTGTATAGTTCAGTCCTATCTGGAAGCCGAAGAACGGCATGTATCCGAACATCTTGCCGTATTTTGTATATGTTATGCCGATGTTCATCGGAAGAAGCAGCATGTTCTGTTTCTGTGACGGATTCCACATGACCTGGCTAAGGTTGACTCCGTATGAGACACCTAACATGGAATAATCGTTGATGACAAGTTTCTTCTTCACATCAAGTGAATCCAGGAACTCGTCGGTATATGATTCGACAGTAAGACCTTCAGGCAGAAGTTCAGACTGGGCATTAAGTCCGGCAAATGATGAAAAAAGAAGTATGATTGCAATAAATTTCTTCATATGCTGTTATTTGAACATTTCTTCTACATCGACATTCTGGTCTAACTCCATCTTCTCCGGTATATCTATCAGGAATGTACCGTCTTCCAGCCTGTAGAAACGGACCTTTTCTGGCTGCTTATGCTCAAGGAGAATACCGGTGTCTACAAGACCGTTTCTGTTAAGGTCCTCCGTTATTCGTATCGAATACTTTCCGGCCTTCAGATAAGGGAACTTCAATACGGCATCCTTGTCAATGACATATGACCTTATGATCTGATTCCTCTTTTCATTCAGAAGGTCCACGATGTACTTGTTCCTGACATTGGTCAGATTCAGGTTCATCGTACTCAGTTTCTCATCGGTAGGAAGAGTGACCTTCACTTCCGTACTGTCATTGTAGAATCCGTTGATATCCTTGAATTTTCTGTGAGGTACCTTGAGGAAGTATTCATATCCAGGCTGAAGCTCGATTTCAGGTCTGATGATGTACCTTCTCAAATTGAGGGTGTCCTGGGTCACTGTATACTTTGCCGTGGCTTCCTGCTGACGAGGATTCAGATACCTGAATGTAAGGGAATCGAATGCAGCCTCTACAACCGGATATCTGAATTCCATTGAGAATCCATATTGTTCGACTGTTTCCGGTTTGGCTTCAAGTGTGAATACTGCTGTGGTGTCTTCTTTCTTAATATCTCTTGAAGAGCTCTTTCCAGGTGCCTTTTTCGGTTTAAGAAGCTTGATCTCTTCAGTGAAGCTGTTCAGAAGGCCCAGAGTGTCTGTCTTCATGTACTTTACATTAAGGAAGAGTGTATCCGGCTGTTTCTTCGGATCGTTAATCCATATCTCGAGACTGTCCTGCACCTGGTTGAACTGGGTTATCACCTTATCACCCGGGATTCCTCTGAACCAGAGGGAATCTATCTGGGCATAAGGTGCCATGAAAGTTATGTATGCAGTCCTCTCTCCGATTCTCTCCTTGTTGACGATCATCTGCTTTGACGGCTTTTCCTTGAAAAGGTTGAGCTCCACTTCTGTGTTTCTGGCAAGACAATGAAGGGTGTCCTTCATATCGAACTTCATAAGTTCCGGAAGAGAATCGTTGACCATGACGGTAGGTCGGAAAAGGGTGTCGATAAATGCAACCTTTTCTGTTTCAGGATCATACTTATTGTTGTTGTTCTCGTCAAAAATAGCATACATCCTGTAGACTGTATCCTGTATGTTCCTCAGGCAGAAGAATCCCCAGTCATCAGTCTTGACTGCAGCGTCCGGTCTTGACAGGAACACTGCCGAGTCTGCATGGTCCTTATATAGCATTACGGTTGCTCCTTTAATCGGATCGAGTGTGTTGCAGTCCTGCACAGTTCCTGTCACCATCATGGAATCTATCTTTTCACCGGTGGAGAATACGAGGGTGAATCCAGGAAACATGTTGCCTTCGTTGTTGTCGGCAATAGCATTCGTAAGGTCAAGCGTATATGTCTTGTTTGAGTCCAGATCGCTTTCGAATGTTATGACCACACCTTTACCTTTAAGCCTGTACTTAGGCATCTTCTCAAGCGGAGGGGAGAGAAAAAGGCTTTTAGGGTCTTTCACTACCACATATTCATTGAACTTGATCTCCAGCTTGGTACCATGGACAGGGACATTTGTCATGCCCAGTTCAGGATATATCTCAGCTATGACCGGAGGGATAGTGTCTTTGGGGCCGCCGCTTGGGGGAGTGGTGGTATTGGCACACGAATGTGAAAACATCATCGCGCCCAATATGAGCGCAATAGGTATCAATGGGAAGTATCTTGATATAAATCTCTTCATTTCACTAGTTTATAAGTCTGTTCTTATCACGCTCTGGATTCCCTCTATCTTCTCAAGTTTCTTTGTCAGCTTTTCCAGATCGCCCATGTCGTGGACATACAGGTCAATGTAGCCTTCGAATACACCATCTTCTGTGCCGAGACAGAACTTCTTGATGTTCACGCTCAGAACAAAAGAAATATATCTGGTTATGTCGTTGATCATACCGATACGGTCGAAGCCCTTCAATGAAAGGCGTACCAGGAATGAAAGGTTCTGGCTCTTGGCATGCTCCCACTTCGGCATGACGATCTTGTCACCGAATTTGGAGGCAAGATTATTGGCGGTAGGACAAGTCTTCTTGTGTACTGTCACTGTACCGTCAGATGCCTTGAATCCTACGACGCTGTCGCCGGGAATAGGGTTGCAGCACGATGCAATCACATATTTATGCTTGTCATCATGGCTGTCGATCACGTAGTCTTCCTTCTTTTCTTCCTTGCTGCCCTTGAACCAAGGGAAAGACCACCCTGAAGATTTCTTTGACTTGTCGTGGACCTTCTTGAGTATTTCAGAAAGATTGTTGAGTTTGATTATACCGATGCCTACACGGAAATAAAGTTCGTCAGGCTTGCTTTCGAATATCTCATAGCCGTCCATCAGCATGTTGATGGTCTTGTCTCCGAACTTGTAGCCGAGTGCTTCCAGCTGCTCCTTCACCATCTTGCGGCCTATCTTGATGCTCTCCTGTCTTTCTCCCTTGAGATAGTCGATCACGATGCTCTTCGCCTTTCTGGTCTTGAGGAAATTAAGCCATTCACTCTTAGGCTTTTCGTTTTCTGCTGTAATGATCTCGATCTGGTCACCTGTCTTGAGTACATAGGACAGCGGTACCAATCTCAGGTTGACCTTTGCAGCGATGGCCTTGTTTCCTATATGGGAATGGATGGAATATGCGAAATCCAATGCTGTGGCACCTTTCTCTATGCTTTTCTGATCTCCTTTCGGAGTAAACACCATGATGTCAGTCTTGATAAGGTCATTGTGAATCATGTCGAGAAGGTCAAGAGCGTTGACATCCGGATTTACAAGGATTTCCTTGACCTTGCTTATCCATTTGTCCATCTCGCTTTCATTCTCATCGGCAAAGCCGTCCTTCTTGTATGCCCAGTGGGCGGCGATTCCCTTTTCGGCGATCTCATTCATCCTTCGCGAACGGATCTGTACCTCAATCCATATTCCGGCATGGCTCATGAGGGTACAGTGGAGAGCCTCATATCCGTTGTTCTTCGGATAGTTGACCCAGTCTCTGACCCGGTCAGCCTTGTATCGGTAGAGCGCTGTTATAATGGAAAAGACATGATAACATTGGTCTCGTTCTGTCTCCTTCTGCGTGGTGTCAGGATCGAATATGATTCTTACGGCATACAGATCGTAAATCTGCTCGAAACTGATGCCCTTAGTCTGCATCTTATGCCAGATGGAGTAGGGAGTCTTTACTCTTTTCTTGATCTCGAACCTGAATCCGGACTTGTGCAGCGAATCTTCAATAGGAGCGATGAACTCATTGATCTGCTTGTCCTTGTCAGAGATATTCCTGTTGATCTTTGCCGATATCTCGTTGTATGCCTCCGGCTCCTTGAAGCGCAGCCAGATATCCTCCATCTCAGATTTCACGCTGTATAGACCGAGCCTGTGGGCAAGAGGGATGAACACGAACATTGTTTCGCTGAGGATCTTGTCCCTTTTGTGTTCCGGCATGAATTCAATGGTCCTGCAGTTATGAAGACGGTCCGCAAGCTTGATGAGAACCACTCTGACATCATCATTCAGGGTAAGAAGAATCCTCTTGAAGTTTTCAGCCTGCATGCTCTTCTGCTGGGCCTTGTCTTCATTGTCAAGGACTGTCTTGATCTTTGTAAGACCTTCAACCAGTGTTGCCACCTTGTCTCCGAAAAGACTGCGGAGATCGTCTACAGTGTAGTCGGTATCTTCCACCACATCATGGAGAAGGGCGGCTACAATGGACTTGTATCCGAGGCCGATATTGCTTACCACTATCTTCGCTACAGCAATAGGGTGTAGTATATATGGCTCACCGGAACGTCTTCTGACGCCTTTATGCGCTTCGTTTGCGAACTCGAATGCTTTCTGTATTATATCCAGTTCCTTGGAATCATTGCATCGCTTTCTTGCAGCTTCCTTCAAGTCTGCGTAATCTCTAGCAATGACCTCGTGGTCCTTAGCGGTAAATTCCGAAATCTTACCCATATGATTATATCGTTATTCCGTTTTAATCCTCAATATTATAATTGTCCACATGCTGGAAGGCATAGGACAGTTCCGAGCCTATAAGGATGATGAACCATCCTATGTTTATCCATACCATGAACAGCGGCACAGCCGCAAATGCTCCGAATATTCCGTTCATTCTTGTCACCATCACCTGTGTCTCCAGATAAAGGTAGTTCACGACAGCGAATGCGATTCCTGCCGGCAAGGCTGCCCTCAGTGCGTTTGGGTAATCTACTGTTGCATTAGGAATGAACTTGTACATCGCTGAGAATGTAAAGGTCGCTACAGCAGCAAACAACGCCCAGGTTATCAATGTCTTCAGTACAGAAAAAGATTCCACATCCAGACCGAGATAACTCAATGCATGGGAATACATTACAGTACCTCCGAAAAATACAAATATGACGAAAGGAGATACGAACAGCATGGCTATGATGACAGAAAGCCTCTTTATCAGATTTCTGGATTTCTGAACCCTCCATGCATTATTGAAGACACGTTCTACACTCAGCATCATCCAGACCACGATCCACGCGAAAAGCAGTGCGCTGACAAGACCTACAGCACTGCTCTTTGCCGTGTCGATAATGTTCTGGGCAAATCCCAGCACCATATCTATTGTCTGCTGACTGTTTTCGAAATACTCGTAAAGAAGTCCCTTGAGGGATTCTGCAATTCCGAAACCATCGGTTATGGCAAACGTGATGGCGACAAACGGGACTACCGACATCGTGCTGAAGAAACTCAAGGCTACGGCCTGGAATCCGATCCTCTCGCTTGAGAAGGTCTTGATCGTAATTGCAGCAACCTTCAGGTACTTGACAAACCTGGCCTTGGCCTTGGAGAGTTCTTCCAAGTTCAATTCCCAGATGTCATTCCTGAAGAAGTTCTTCAGCCTGTATGTCTTACTTGTCAGTTTCTTCATATCATGTTTCAGAACAATGACGGTTCCTTGTCTTCCATCAAAGCAGTCTTGCCTATGATTGAGAAGAAATCCTGTTCTCCGATCATCTCTACTCCCAGAGCCTCCGCCTTCTTAAGCTTCTCCGGTCCTGCCTTCTCGCCTGCGAGAAGATATCTTGTCTTCTTGCTTATGCTTCCGCTGTTCTTACCTCCGTGTGCGGAGATAAGCGCCTTCATTTCGTCACGTGATATGCTGAAGTTGCCTGATATGACGATGGTCATCCCTTCGAGCGCCGCCGACAGCTTCTTAGGACCTTCCTGTATCTCGAACTGCAGACCGCTTTCCTTCAGCCTTGTGACTGTCTCCATGTTTGCTTCGTCTCGGAAGTATGCATATATGCTTTCTGCAATCACCTGACCAACATCATCCACATTGAGAAGGTCATCCATCGATGCCGCAGCTATCGCATCTATGTTCCCGAAATGTCTTGCCAGAGACTTTGCTGTCGCTTCGCCGACATATCTGATGCCGAGCGCGTAGAGCACATGGTCGAACGGAGTCTTCTTTGATTCTTCCAGACTCTTCAGGAAGCGTTCTGCCGAACGTTCCTTCCAGCCCTCGAGTGAAAGAAGATGCTCCTTCTTCAGTTCATAGAAGTCAGCTGCATTCCAAACCAGAGCCTTGTTGAACAGCTGTTCCACCGTAGCTTCTCCTGCAATCACGTTCATCGCCCTGCGGCTGATGAAATGGATGAGCCTTCCCTTGATCTGGGTCGGGCACCCTGACTGGTTAGGGCAGAATGACTTCGCCTCCTCCTCATCTCTTACCAGAGCAGTGCCGCAGTCCGGACATGTCTGAGGGAAGTGGGGGAGAGTGACGTCACCGCTTCTCATGCTTAATTCAACCCCCGTTATCTTCGGTATGATTTCTCCGCCCTTCTCGACATATACATAATCGCCGATATGGATATCGTGGATCCTCATCTGGTCCTCGTTGTGGAGCGAGGCTCTCTTTACGATGGTGCCGCTCAGCTGGACTGGTTCGAGGTTGGCGACAGGAGTGACTGCTCCTGTCCTGCCGACCTGATAGTCTATGCTGATGAGTCTGGTCAATGCCTGTTCCGCCTTGAACTTGTAGGCGACGGCCCACCTAGGGAACTTTGCAGTATATCCGAGTTCTTCCTGATATGGAATTTCGTTTACCTTGATCACGATGCCGTCAGTGGCAAACGGGAGGTTCTTTCTTTCTGTGTCCCAGTATGTGATGAATTCTTCTATCTCGTCGATGGTTCTGCAGATCTTTCGTTTGTCGGACACAGGCAGTCCCCATCCTGCTGCAGCCTTGAGGGCCTGGTCATGAGTCTGGAAGGGAAGCTGTTCTGCGAGCATATGGTAAAGCGTGCATTCCAGCCCTCTGTTTGCGACCATTCTGCTGTCAATCAGCTTCAATGAGCCGGATGCGGCGTTGCGAGGGTTTGCGAACGGCTGTTCCTCGTCTCTTTCCCTTTCCTCATTGAGACGGTCGAATGCAGCCCATGGCATATAGATTTCTCCTCTTATCTCGAATTCTTCCGGCCAGTCTGCTGGGCCCGTAAGGGTCTGTGGGATGTTGCTGATGTTCCTTACATTATCGGTAACATCGTCTCCGACGGTGCCGTCGCCTCTTGTCAATGCCATGAACAGCTTTCCGTTCCGGTATGTCAGGCATATTGCTGTTCCGTCAAACTTGAGCTCGCAGCTGTAGGTGAACGAGTTTCCGATGCCTTTTGACGCACGTTCCGCGAAAGCTTCTATTTCAGGGATGTCGTACGTGTTGCCGAGGGAAAGCATCGGATAGCGATGGGGATGCTGTTCGAATTCCTTTCTGGAAACAGTTGATGACTTTGCTATGTCGCTGCCGACCTTGCGTGTAGGGGAGTCCGATGTGGCAAATTCAGGATACTCATTCTCAAGCGATTCAAGTTCCTTGAGAAGCATGTCGAACTCGTAGTCGCTCAAGACAGGGGTATTATCTACATAATACCTCCTGTTGGCATCGTTGATGATGCTTTTCAACTCGCTGATTCTGATATTAGCCTGTGCCTTTTCCATATGCAAAATAATCTACAAATTTACAAAATCGTTTCCATATCTGCAATAAGATAGATTTCTTGTGAATTATACTAAAATTTGATAAATTTGCGCCGATTTTGGTGCTTTATGATCTGTCGTTTCGAGCGGAATGAAATGAAGCCGAGAAATCTCCAACCGAATGTTTATTAACTAAATTTATACAAAAGGATTATTATGAAAGATGCAGTAATTATTCTCTGCGGCGGCGGTCCCGCTCCAGGAATGAATTCAGTTTCAATGAGTGTAGCAAAGACTTTCCTTGCAAAGGGATTCAGAGTAATCGGTCTTCACAAGGGTTATTCAGGACTTTTCTGCAAGAACGCGCAGATCGAGGACCTCACTTTTGCAACAGCTGACCGTTACTTCAACAGGGGTGGTTCATATCTTCAGATGAGCCGTTTCAAGCCGACTGACGCAGACTTTGAGAACAACTTCAACCTTGACCTCTTCAAGGACAACAACATCAAGCTTCTCGTGACCATCGGTGGTGATGATACTGCTTCTACAGCAAACCGTATCTCCAAGTTCCTTGCAGCAAAGGGATATCCAATCGCTAACATCCACTGTCCGAAGACTATCGACAACGACCTTCCTCTTCCAGCAAACGCTCCTACATTCGGATACAACTCTGCAAAGAACGAGGGCGCTCATATCGCAAGAACAGCATACGAGGACGCACGCACTTCAGGCAACTGGTTCGTACTCTGCGCTATGGGCCGTTCATGCGGTAGCCTTGCGCTCGGTATCGGTGAGGCAACCCACTCTCCAATGACCATCATCCCTGAGATGTTCAACAAGACCCACATCAACCTTGACAAGATCATCAAGCTCTCGCTCTCTACAATCATCAAGAGAAAGCTCATGGGTATCGACTACGGTACTATCGTGACAGCAGAGGGCCTCTTCCACGACCTTGACATAAAGGAGCTCGAGGAAGCAGGTGTACACTTCACATATGACGACCACGGCCACCCAGAACTCGGAAAGCTTTCAAAGGCAGTCCTCTTCAACGACCTTCTCGAGAAGGAGATCAAGGCTGCAGGTCTCAAGGTAAAGGGCCGTCCGCTCGAAATCGGTTACGATGTACGTTGCCAGGACCCTATCGCTTATGACCTCACCTACTGCACAGAACTTGCAATGGGTGTATACCAGCTTTACAAGGAGGGCAAGACAGGCTGCATGGTCTATGTAGACTCATACGGAAACGTATCTCCTCTCTACCTTGCTGACCTCCAGGATCCTGTTACAGGCAAGATTCCGCCAAGAATCGTTGATATCAACAGCGGTACTGCACAGAACTACTATGAGTACATCGCTCACTACGTGACTGAGGATGACTACGAAGCAGTGAAGGCAATGGGTATCGCAAACCCAGAAGCATACGACTTCAAGAAGATTCTGGAGTGGTAATATAAGTCATCCCCGACCAGATCGGGGATCGAGTGCAAAAACATAGCGAAAGTGCTCGTGGTACCCCGAAAAAAGAGTGGGCCGCGAGCACTTTTCCTATATAAATGAACTTGGTCCTATGAAAGGAGTATAATCTACACGTCAAATGATGGTAGGACCAGAATTGACGTAATACTTTAGAATGAGAAAATATATCTTACTCAAGATTATAATATTAGAAATCTAACAAGAAGTCACATATTTTCTTTACTTCTTTATCTCGTCTAGATTCGATATCTTTTACAGTCCATTCTTCATACTTCATGATTCTATTTACAGTGGCTAAATGGCTGTCTTTATAACTCTTCATTCCATTTGGTCTGTCTTTCTTTTCATGAAATGGAAGACAGCCGATAGAACGATTAATGTCATATTCTAAAAGCATAAGGTTTCCGATACTGTTCTGCAGATCGTAATCGATGTCAGTACATTCAGAATCATTCGCATTTGCATGAATGTGTTCAATATCGTAGTTACAACCATCAAATAGAAGTGATGATACATCTTTAAGAGATTTTCCGCAATCAATTTCTTCAAAATATTCGCTTAAAGTGCAGATTAACGATTTCCAGCAAGGTTTGTCAATAATATTCTTCCCTATTTCGTTGCTCAGATATTCAGGTGTAACAGATATCAATTTCTCGGTAATCAGTGATTTAGTATGCTGAAAATCCTTGTTTGCCAGGGCTTTCATTACTTTGTGCATCACAGAATGAATCTCATAAACTGCTTTTGCATAGAATATACTCCAGCAGAAGAATAGTCTGGAAATAAGATTGACATAACAATATGCAATATTAATACGTTCTGATGATGTTTTATCCTCAGTTGATAATAGAAGCAGGTATATAGAGTTTACATATTTACTATATCTGGAATCTAGTATAATCTTATATGTAATCAAATCATTGCTATTCCTAAAATTGCCATATTTTTCCCAGAAATAAATGCAGTCTATGATTCTATTAAGTTCTTCGAGAGATAATTCAAGACCGTTAATGTTCTTCATATCTTTATGTGGCATGACATTAAGGAGTACATCAAAAAGTTCATCGAAGAACCGATCTGTATTCATCTCATATAGGTTCGCGTTGAGATCATATTTGGATATCAAATATTGCTGATAAATTTGTCGCACCTGGCTTATATGAATGATATCATAATTATGTTCCTGCCTCCATGTTGTATTAGTGTCTTTGACTCTTTTATATAACGCGCTGATTTCATCGAAAGCCTCTTCACCAAAGCCTTTGACATCGTGAAGATATTCATATAACCGGACTTTAAAAAGATCATCTCCATTGAGATCAAGTCCTGCTGTATTTATAGTGTTGAAAATTTGAATAGTCTTAGATAATCCAGCTACCGTTTCGACTACAACAAAATAGATATCGTTAAGGAAATACTCTATGAAAGAATCAATGTTTGCAGAGAAAAATTCATCCGGCTTTCCATTTTCATCATTCACCATGTCGTTGTAACAATCCTGTATATATGCTAGATTTTCGATGTATGTATTATTGATGTGTTCCAAACGTATTTTATCAATGCTATCTATTGCTAGCATCTCGTCAATATAACTCTGTTCCTTGAAATTATTCACTCTGGTTTCAAGCCAATCAAGTTCAACTTCATATAAGCTATTTTGATCTGGATATCTCAATTTCAAGTATTTAAGAAAACACAATATTGTACTCAGACGTTGCTGACCATCGATAACTTCTTGTTCAACCTCGATACTGCTGATATACTTTCTATAGGACAACTGCATGGTTCCGATAAATAGAGGTTCACATATCAGACTATGTTTATCTTCACTGCCCCAAAAACCACGGAATATGTCAGTTATAAATCGATATATTTCAGTCTTTCCCCAAGAGTACTCCCTCTGATATACGGGAATAACATATGATGTCTTGCCATCAAGCAAAGACGATTTTCCATCATTCTGTTTCCTGGTCTTCTTTATCCGTGAAGTAATTGACTGAATATTAAAGCAATTATTCAGATACTCGTCATATAATCTGATTACCTTTTCTCTTATATCATTTATGGCTATATTAACAAATGCCTGTCGGCATTTATAGTCAAATTGACTTTCTAAAGGCAGATCAACAATTTTAGCCTTGACGCCATAGCATTCATGGAAGTTGTCTGTGATATTGAAATATCCCGAGTCTTTGTTTTTTCTAATCCTGATAACATTCCTGGAAATCATTTCATTAAGATTCATAGGCTCCGATGTGGCACGGGCCACAGACACTATACGAAATCCATCAGATATCGCGAAATAGTCTCCAGTATGTACAAGAGAATTGAACACTTCTGATCTCTCATTGCCGATAAAGACAACCCCACTTCTTCTGAAAATAGATATGATACTAGCATGTGGACCACCAGATTCATTCCATCTACTTCCTATTTTCCAAACCTTTGACATAGCACATTGCGGTTATTTAATTATATTAATGCAGTTGGTATAATACGATATATTAGAAAGGGGAAATATTATCAAGTATTTTCTAGAAGTAAATCCTATTCCTCCGCAAGCATGCAATTATCTCAATATATGTTCCTCATATCTTCCAGATCTTCATCATCGAACATGCTTTCCAATTCACCATCAGGATCAAATACATCCATATTTTCGCGTAGGTAGGCTAGCTTCTTCGTTACTCTTCTCAATAAGAATTCACAGTCATCCTCCATTTCAAATCCTGACTTCATTTCATCAAACTCTACTTCAACTTCATAAAGTTTATCTACCAACTCTTCGTAGTTGTCTATTCCGTCATCTTCATAACGTTCTGCGATGTCGTCGAGTTTCGACATCATCTTCTCAAGCTCTTTCTTATAATAACTCATAGCTTATTGTTTTAGATATAGCAAAAATAATCATTATTCATAAAACCTATATGACCAATTCAGCCCAGTATAGTTATTTTCTCGTAAATCTTATAGCATATGTTATTCTGATAGAACCACATCCTGTCTATAACTTCATAGACTTGACAATCTGTTATTTCGGAAATATTAATGCCTAATCCATAAAAGATCATACCTTTCTCTTTTGCAGCATTTATCAAATTCATCACTCCGTCACTTATCCTCGGCATGATTGTGAAGTTAAAAAATAAAGCCGTTGGAACAAGATGAAATGGATTCTTGTTCCAACGGCTTCTTTTATTGATATCCACTCGTCCTAGTTTATATATAAGAGTTATAGGAAAAGGGCTTACTTGAAAATCAGGAAAATATAGTATATTTATTGTGCTATGAAAAAGGAACTAATTATAAGAAACAGCACTATGGAGTTCCTGACTTTTGTACTTGATGGTCAGGAAGAAGGTGTTCAGGTGCTATATAAAGATGAAACTATATGGGCGACACAGAAGGCGATGTCGACGCTCTTTGAATGCTCTTCCGATAATATTGGAGTTCATTTAAGAAATATCTTCAACTCAAATGAACTGGATAAAGAGGCAACTACCGAAAAAATCTCGGTAGTTCAAAAAGAAGGCGACAGAGATGTTAACAGATCTACAACATTCTACAATCTCGATGCGATAATTTCAGTTGGGTATAGAGTGAATTCTCTGAGAGCTACACAATTCAGACAG
>JAZNAW010000030.1:0-5594 GCA_045586745.1 Candidatus Cryptobacteroides sp. | reverse complement strand
TAAATAAATATCATCAGTATCCTTAAGAGCCTTGTTCACGCTCATATCATCAACGATATACGCAGCAAGCACTATCACGAACGCAAGCGCAACGCTCAACCCTACAACCTCGATCGCTGTGTAAAGCCTGTTTCTTCTTAGAAATCTTAGGTAACTTCTCATATATTGTTTATTTATACCTGGCGCATAACTGCCAGTATATCAATTGTTTTCTTAAAATGCATGCCGCCAAAGGGGAGCATGCAACTCGCGTATAGCGCTGGGTATCAGGGTTTTACAAATTACACAAAGTCACGGTATGACAAACACCAGCCATGTTGATCCTATCCGATTATCGTATCTACTAATTCTGCAAAGGCGTCGAGGTGAGTCGGATTTGCATTTACGTCAAGTATATTGCCGTCTGGATCGACAAGAATATACGTCGGCCATGCATGCACATTCAGGAAGTTCTCGACAGCACTCTGCTGGTCTTCAGGGAGATTATAGTGGACGACATTCTCTCCGGTCACATTGTATTCCTTGATGATATTCTTCCATGACTCTTCTTTAGACCTGTTGGCCAGATACATGAACACGATGTCATATTCCTTCATATGTTCATAAAGTTCCTGCGAGTGGGATAGGGCAGCCCTGCATGGCCCGCACCATACGCCCCATATGTCGATGAGGATGACTTTTCCCTTATATGGATCGATCAGCTTTCGAAGTATCTTTTCACCGTCACTCATGTCCTTGACGACATCAGACGACTTAAGATTGTCTGATTTGTCAACCTTACGGTTCCGGATGGCAAGATACTTTGCGTTATGTTCATGTACGGCCTTTCTGGCAACCGGAAGGTTGATCTCATTTTCTGCAATCTTCAAAAGCTTGTCAGAAAGCGGCTTTCTTGAGCCGTCAATCTTGTCATAAAGCATGCGTGCAATGTGTAAATCGCGAAGCATTCTGTCGCATCCTGCTGAATCGATCGCTTCTATCGAAGCTGATATTGCCGCATATTCAATGCTTTCGGTGATGAGATCCATATTGCGCTTGACCACCATGTCGACAGTCTTTACAACATCGCTGGAATTGAACTCATACACCATTGTCTTCTGCTCTTCCTCAGTCGCGTTTTCAATCTTACGTTCAAGCTCCTCAAGCATTGCGGGATATTGCTTGATCATATCGCGTTCCGTATCAGTCAATGTGAGTTTTCCATCATCTTCAAGTTCCAGGATGATCTCGATAGCAGAACCTTGTGAGCGATACTTTCTGTTGAGATGGTCAGTATAATCTCTTAGGAATATATTGAAATCACGATACATGGTATACGGCTGACGTCTTTTGTGCCAGAATTCACTGGTCACATATTCAAGATAATCCTCCGGTATATCCATATTCGGCATATAGAATCGTGCCTGCATCATACTCTCTCCATGATTTGTGAGATAGTATCCAGCTACAAAATCTATGTAGCGCTCAGACAGTTCAGGATGTTCATTCACAGTATTCTGAAGATCAGCGTCTTTCCTTGCTCTGATTTCATCAGCCTCTTTCCATATCTTCACAGGATCCGCCTTTCCGCGCTCCTCGTCGATATCAAGAGAATCCCACAAGATCGGATGTGCTACGAGTTCATTCTGCAGACGAGTATCGCTTCCCATGAAGATCTTCTGGCCTGTAGAAAAGTCGAAAAGAAAGAAGTAGGTTTCTCCCGGTTCTAGAAGAGTGTTGAGTGTAGTCCTCTGCCAGTCCAGGAAGACTTCAGTCGTGTTCAGCAGAGGCATGGTGATGGAGAAACGTCCCAGTGAATCCATCTTTGCAT
Source organism: Candidatus Cryptobacteroides sp. (assembly GCA_045586745.1). Classification (GTDB taxonomy): domain Bacteria; phylum Bacteroidota; class Bacteroidia; order Bacteroidales; family UBA932; genus Cryptobacteroides. The sequence goes on along the minus strand of JAZNAW010000030.1, from coordinate 3,784 downwards.
ATGCTGTCTCATTCTCGTCGTTTAATATGTTTTCATAACTTATTTCGAATTCACCCTTCATTTTCCTGAACGCTTCCGGCATATCCTTCAGCCATCCGACGAAAGTAACTGTTTCTCCTTCCTGATATCCGGTATCCTTGAATCCCTTGCGCATGTCCTTATGCGGATAATCTGGCATGGCAGAAGTCGTTATCTGGGTGCATTCGTCATAACTTTCGCCTGCTACTACGATGGAACGCTTTCCTTTCTTCAGAGGGCCCACCTCTATAGGAAGGGATATTCCTTTATTGCAGACCGTCAGTTTAAATGAACCGTTGCTTTCCTTCATTTCTGAAATATCCCAGAACATGCTGTCATAAATCACACATTCCGGCGTGAATCCTATGATCCAGTCTCCTGTAGCGCTGTCGCGCCAATATGTATCCTCTATGCCTGCTGCATAATGGGCGGCATTACGGATATTGTTTATCACCCATCCGTCCGGCTCGATGAAGTCTATGCTTCCGGTATCTGCTGGCACAGGTTCGAATGTCAGCACAAAATCAACCTCCCCGGTCTCCGGCATCCAGAACTCCTGTCCTATCGTGATCACGGTCGCAGCCTTCAAGGCATATTTTTTCCCATCTGCCTGAATATAAAGATCATCATTTATGCGGATCCAGTATCCGGGAACATAATCGACATGAACGGATAGTTCTGTCCGGTCCTTGAATATCCTGACCTCATTGATCTGCAGTGTCCTGGAATACTGACTGTATTGAGAAATCGTCTGGTTCCAGACCACTTCCGGCCTTCTGCTGTTTTGGGCCATGCAGATTCCTGCGCAAAGAAGAAGCAGCATGGCTGAAATCGTTCTGATTCTTTTCATGTATTTGTTGAAGATTGAGTTATATCTTTTGTTTGTGTCTGCATATACTTACAGCACTGCGTCCAGTCTCTCGCTGATAATACCGTCTCTATGTCCGGCCCAGATATCGAGAATCTTTCCTTCCTTCGAGACTATCACAAAGGTAGGTATACCTCGAGTCTCGAAGCGTTTGTTGAATCCATATGACCCCTTAAGGTCATTGAAATCATGCCATGGTACAGGATTCTTCCCACTGCCTGCTTTCCATGAAGCCTTCGTGTCCAGATTAAAACCGATGACTTCTACAGGGTACTTGTCCGAATTGACAATTGCGGTCAATTCCTTTTTTGCAACCCTGCACGGAGCACAGCTGTAGCTGCCGAAATATAATAACATGTTTTTGCCTTTGAATTCAGATAAAGAATGCATATTATCATCTAAATCATAGGCTTCAATATCGTATGGGAACGCATCACCAACGTCAAGCGGCTCACCGTCTGGATAAATAACAGTAGAAATCTTTTTTCCTTTCTGACTGTCCTTATGCTGAGGAGCTACCTTTTGCCATATCTGCTGCAACTCATTCAATGATGCTTTGTCTTTTGAGAAGGCAGCAGACTTTGCCGTCGCCAGCATAATATCCATCCATGGCTCGCTGACCTTCCTATGACGTTTCAGCCAATCAAGACGTATAGAGTCAATCTTCGCATGATACGGCTTATTGAGCCGGAGATAGTCAAGCGATCTTCCGTCGCGACGGCAATCCAGTTCCAGAAGCTGCAGATCCTTGAAAATGTCGGCGACCTCATCAAAATATGACTGATAGATCTTCTGGTCCTTTACTTTTGTCCTGACAGTCCAGTTTCTTGTCAGATAATCATTTCCAAGAATCTCTATCCTGGCACCAGGCTCCGTGTAAAAATCCACAGCCATGCTAGGAAATACTCCGACGTGTGGAGCAATGACATGGTATTGAACTCCAGTTTCAGCGGGAGCTGTGAATTCAAAGCGACCGTTCTCTAAGGTGTCTACTGCAATTGATGAAGTCGAACCGTCAAGATTGCTCTTGAAAAGCAATATCATGTACCCGTCTTCGACATTTTCGACATGGCCGTTCACAACAAAAGACCCGTCATTATCCTTGACGCTGCACCCGGCAATTACAATCGCCAGTATTATGAATACCCAATGTTTCATATCAATCAACTTATTATATTATCTCTAAAACACCTTAATCAAAGTTTACTTTCATGGGAACCGACAGGGTCTCGACAGGAAACTCATCAAACTTCACCTTCATCCGGTCTCCCGGCATGAACATGCGGCTGAACCATCTGCATGAAACACCTTCCCTGGTCGTTCCTAATAAGGAAGCCCGAAGATGGTCTATCTGACTGGAGATATAGACTCCGGCCCCTGTCGGGACAGCACCTCTGACGATTTCCCCATTGAAATCGATTTCAAATCCTTTCAATCGCGAATTACCCTCAAGAAATACAGGCATAGGTTCATCTTCCTCCTTGTCAAATGCCTGTTTTTCGAATTCCTGCCTCTGCGGTCTTCGGAGCGGTCTTTCACCTTTCTTTGCCAGTTTCAGGGGAGCAGACGCTTCTTCAAATTCAGCATATGTGATTTCAAATGCATCTCCGCATCGGAGTTCTTCAGAAACATATCCGTACCTGTCTCCGGTAGCATATTCTGTTACACTCACATATAATTCCGATAATGAGAACCTCTCATTATCAACATGATTGAACATGACAAGCAACAGTCCATCGTCCAATCCTAATCTTACAATTTCGTCTCCGTTCCTTTTGATTACTAGTCCTTTCATTTTATGTATCTGTCAATTATGTTGCGTGTTTCCGGGATCGACGGACGGAGATGTTCTCCGAAATCCACGATCACTCCGTCCTTGTCGATCAGGATATAGAACGGAATCCCTCTGCCGGTATGGAGAATAGGATCAAGTCCAAGCCTCTGCTCATCTGTAAGGTGATACGTCTCTATGTCAGTGGCAAATGGATTTGTGCCATCCGAACTGTTGTCGAGATACAAATTTACAACTCGCAGAGGTTTATTCCTATAGTCCTCCGCAAGTTCCTGCTGGAACGGCACTTCACATCTTGATCCCGGACACCATGTCGCGCCTATTGTGACATAAACCACCTTATCCTCATTCTCTACAATGATGTCTCTGAGCAGCTTGAGACCCATATTCTCCTTTACAGACGCATCCTGTCCCTCTCTTGGTCTGTCGGCATGCAGGATCGCATCAGACAATGTCCTCGGATTCTGCTTATATGCTTTTCTGGCTATATACCTGTCCCTGATGTTGAGTTTGAGCAGGGGATAGGTGACAGTCTCATTGAACTCCTTAAAGTGCTTCTCAAATCTTTCGGAATCATTTGCCTCAAGCATCTGGTTATAGAAATGCGTGACAAGCATCTGATGAAGGATTCTGTTACTTGTCACCTTCTTGAGAAAACGCATCAGCAGGTTATAATCCGCCATCAGCAGAGCAGCTTCCTCCGGATCCATGTCATGGAGAAACCAATAACAGATGTTTGACGACAGGTCAAAGAGATTGCCGGGCATACAGTCGGGACTGAAGAGCCCGGCCGCTTCCTTTACTCGGAACAGATCAGAGACATTCTCTCCTCTTCTCTTGAAGAACAGCAGTCCCTGTATCAAATTCGAGTAATAATCCGCTTCTATTTCCTTACGGCATAATGCTTCAAGCTCCTTGCTCGGATGCTTATCCTGTATGAATGCCTCAAGTCTTGACAGATGAGCTTCAAGTTGTTCCGTCAACCCATCCTTGAAACTCTTCGCATCGTTATATTTATTTACCGACGGCCAGTAGTGGCTCAGGTAATACTTCAAATGGAACTCATTCATCTTCACATTATTATCCGCGCCTGTACCGGAGAATGA
>JAZNAW010000029.1:0-7533 GCA_045586745.1 Candidatus Cryptobacteroides sp. | reverse complement strand
ACTGTACGAATCTGCGTAACTACACATGGACCAGCCTCAATAACGGTGCATGGAATATTCTTTCCATCGGCACCGAAAACGGAAGTCATTCCGATTTTCTTTCCAATTAATCCAGGCATTGGTTTGTTTAATTAATTGATTATAAATATCTTATATCCCGCAACACATTTTTGCGGGCTGCAAATATACGAATAATATTTTCATTTTCAACACTTTGTCACAATTTTTTGTTGATAACTTTTATATTGCTATCTTTGTGCAGATATATATAAAGGTATCATGCTGCTCGCACTTTTCGGATTTCTCGAGATGTCCATAGCGGACATCCTTGACATACTTCTTCTGGGTCTCATCATCTTCTTTGCCTTCAAATGGCTCAGAGGATCTTCTGCCATAAGCATTTTTGCGGCAATCGTTTCCCTGTACCTGATCAGAGTGCTTGTATCCGCCTTCAACATGAGGCTGATGACGGCTCTGATGGAGACAGTGCTTGATGTCGGAGTGCTCGCCCTCATCGTAATCTTCCAGCCGGAGATCAGAAAGTTCCTGATAAGTCTCGGCAACAGATACATGAACAACGCAAAGGGACGTGAACTGATCAACAGGATATTCGGGAAAGGGACCGTCAGCATGGTGGGAGGCGAGACTGTCAACAACCTTACGGAAGCATGCCGCAGAATGTCTGAAGACAGGACCGGCGCCCTTATCGTACTTGCGCACAAGACGCCTCTGGATGACGTCATCGCCACAGGAGACCGCATCGATGCATCCATACACAGACGCCTTATAATGAACCTGTTCTTCAAGAACTCACCTTTGCACGACGGCGCCATGGTGATTGCAGGCAACAGGATTGTCGCAGTGAGATGCACCCTGCCGATAACAGAACGTACAGACATCCCGGCAAACTACGGCATGAGACACAAGGCGGCCATCGGTATTTCCGAGACGAGCGATGCCGATGTGATAGTGGTTTCCGAAGAGACAGGAAGGATATCCTTCGTCAAGGGAGGCAACGTGACCACTATCCAGAACATTAACGAACTGAAGCTTCTTCTGAACACTTCTATGGAAGAGGACTAGAAACAGGGAGAGAAAGAATTGGAACACAGAAAGAGATTCATAGACACAAGACTTGAGCAGAAGATCGGATTTGACAGGGTGAGACAGATCATTTCCGACCGATGCTCCACATCATATGCAGTCGAAAGGACCATGACGGAGACTTTTTCCGTCAATCCCGCGCACATCCGCAAAAGACTGCTTCTGACAGACGAGATGCGTCTGATAATGATGTTTGAAGACAGTTTTCCTTCAGGCGGATTCATCGACTGCATAGATTTTCTTAAGCCACTGGAAAGAAGTTCGTCTTCAATCGACCTCATTTCCTTGAGGAAGCTGAAGACTATGCTTGACACCCTTCGCAGGGTAACCGCATTCTTCGAAGGAATCAAGGACGGCGTGTATCCGAACCTCAAGAGGATGAGCGCCCCGATAATGGTATTTCCGGAAGTCCAGAGAAGGATCGAATCAATCATAGACCGCTATGGAGACGTGAAGGACACTGCATCAGACGAACTGTACAACATCAGAAAGGCGCTGAAGGAAAAGGAGGGGGCCATTTCAAGAAGGGTGAACGCCATATTGAAGAAGGCACAGGAAGACGGAATAGTTGACAGCGATGCAGGAGTATCGATACGCGACGGAAAGATGCTGATCCCGGTAAGCGCAGCAAACAAGAAAAAGATCTCCGGCTTCATATATGACGAATCAGCCACCGGAAAGACGGCATTCATAGAGCCGGCTGAAGTGGTGGAGCTGGACAACCAGATAAAGGAGCTGAAATTCTCCGAACAGAGGGAGATCGTACGTATTCTTTCCGAATTCACGGAATTCATGAGACCGTACATTCCTGACCTCCTCGACGGGGCACGATATCTCGGAGAAATAGACTTCATCATGGCAAAGGCCCAGACAGCTCTGGATTTCATAGCAGGAATGCCTATAATCTCGGAAGAGGGGGAGATGAATCTCCGCAAGGCACGTCATCCGCTTCTGGAACGCGCTCTGAAGAAAGAGAAGAAGGAAATCGTCCCTCTCACGGCTACCCTGACCCCGCAGAAGCACATCCTGCTCATCTCAGGCCCGAATGCCGGAGGCAAATCGGTATGTCTCAAGACGGTGGGACTGCTCCAGTACATGTTCCAATGGGGAATGCTCATCCCGACATCGGAGACATCGGAACTGATGGTGTTCGACCGGATCATGGTCGATATCGGAGACGACCAGTCCATCGACAACGACCTGAGTACATACAGTTCCTTCCTTGAGAACATGAAGGAGATGCTGGCAAAGGCCGACGGCAAGACCCTCGTGCTCATAGACGAGTTCGGTTCGGGCACGGAACCGGCGGCCGGAGGAGCGATTGCCGAAGCGATACTGAACGAACTTGACAGGAGAGGTGCATACGGCGTCATCACAACCCATTATACCAACCTCAAGCTGTATGCTTCAGGAGATACAGGAGTAGTGAACGGAGCCATGATGTTCGATGTTAAGAACATCGCGCCTATGTTCAGGCTTGAGATGGGACTGCCGGGCAATTCATTCGCCTTCGAGCTGGCTCGCAAGATGGGACTTCCTGAAGCGATAATCAAGGATGCTGAGAACAGGGCCGGAGAGGAATTCGTAGGTATCGAGAGGAACCTCCGCAAGATCGCACGCAACAGAAAGGCTCTTGACGAAAAGCTTGAAAGGATCAGACACACGGACAAGACTCTGGAAAACATAACGGACAAGTATCAGAAGGAGCTCCAGCAGATCAAGCAGATGAAGAAGGAGATTCTGGATGAGGCCCGAAAGGAGGCGGAAGAGATCATCCGGAGTGCCAACAGGCAGGTTGAGAACACGATCAAGACGATAAAGGAGTCGCAGGCGGCGAAGGAGGAGACACAGGAGGCGCGCAAGGAACTTCAGGGATTCATGTCGATCCTGGCGGCCAGAAAGGAAAAGGAGCAGCAGGAGAAGGACGATTACATAGAAAAGAAGATAAAGCAGATCGACGCGAGAAGGGAAAGGCAGAAGCAGAGAAAGGCGCAGAAGGCTGACGAGAACGCACAGAAGGAGGCCAGGGAGATCCAGGCGGAGAAGGAAAGGCAGGAAGCCTTCCGCAACGCTCCGCTCAAGGTCGGGGAAAAGGTCCGGGTGAAGGAGAACGGAATGGTCGGAGAGGTAGCCAAGGTATCGGCAAAGGCTGTAGTGGTAATCATCGGAAACATCAGCAGCAAGATGTCGCCGGACAAGGTGGAAAGGATCACATCCAACGAATTCAAGAGTGCCGTAAAGGAAACGGCCCGGCCTGCGTCTGCAGTGAAGATCGACTCGTCGATCAACGAAAGGAAACTCAGTTTCAGCACTGAGCTGGATATTCGCGGAGAAAGGCTCAATGATGCGATCGAAAAAGTTACCAGATATGTGGATGACGCCATAATACTCAACATTTCAAGCGTGAGGATAATCCACGGAAAGGGTACCGGAGTGCTGAGGGACGAGATACAGAAGTTTGTAAGGACCATGCCGGGGGTGGCTTCCGTAAGGGATGAGCATATCCAGTTCGGCGGTACAGGTGTCACTATCGTTAATTTTGAGTGATATGGGAAGGACGATTTTTGGAGCGTTGGCCGTCATGCTTCTTCTGGCGGCAGGATGTGGAAGGAATAAAGATGCAGAAAAAGTGCAGATGGGGCCGGAGGAGACTGTGGAGGAGTTCTGCAGGGCAGTTGCCGGATGCGAGTTCGACAAGGCCGTGTCACTCTGCGACACACTGACTATGAAGGAGTACATTGAACGATATGCCGGAGCATGGGAGACAATGGCAAGAAGGGACAGCGGAGCAGCTGCTGTCGCCGCAGCCTCTCTTGCAGGTTCAGATTTCATCGTTGAAGAAACATCCCGGGATGGGGACAGAAGGACGGTGACATATACCATTACGGCCGGTGAAGGTCTGCAGAAAAAGAAGACAGCTACAGTAAGAAAGGAGGAGGGAGCATGGAAGGTGGAGAGAATTACCGACAGTCTCTAGGCAGAAAGGGTGAAGACATGGCATGCGCCTTCCTGCAAAGCAGAGGACATACCATATTGGAAAGAAACTGGAGAAGCGGACACCTTGAAATCGACATAATATCCTTCAACGAGGAAGGAATACATTTTGTAGAGGTCAAGACCCGCAGACTGAACATCCAGGCCCCGCCGCAGGAAAATGTAGGCGGTCTCAAGCAGGCAAGGATAGTAAAGGCGGCGATGCGTTTCCTGAAGACGAAGAAGGGGCTGCCATATGGAAACCACGAGTGTCTGTTTGATGTGGCGGCTGTCACATTCGAACGGGATTCCGCACATGTGGAATGGTTTCCGCAGGCATATGTACCTATATATACATGACAACACTTAAACTGATATACTGATGAACAAGAAGAACTGCTATTGCGTCATATTGGCCGGAGGCCCCGGCACCAGATTCTGGCCCTTGAGCAAGGTAGCCAAGCCTAAACAGTTCCTCGATGTGGCCGACTCCGGAAAGACATTCATCCGGCAGACATACGAAAGGTTCGCCAAGGTAATACCGCAGGAGAACATCATCATTGTAACGGCATACAGATACCGGGAACTTGTCATGGAGCAGATACCTGAACTTGAAAAGAGAAATCTGCTTCTTGAGCCATACACAAGAAACACAGCACCATCCGTAGCATATGCAACCTATACCCTGCTTCTCAGGGATCCGGATGCACGTGTGGTGGTGACGCCTTCCGACCACTTCATCATGAACGAGGACCTGTTCTGCAAGACGATAGAATATGCTTTTGACTTCGTGACGGAAAAGGATGTGTTCATGACCCTCGGACTTGTTCCGACAAGACCTGACTCCAATTACGGATACATTCAGGCATGCGGTGGACAGAACGCCCATAAGAACGATTCCCCTATGCAGGTCAAGACCTTTACGGAGAAGCCTGACAAGGAACTTGCGAAAGTGTTCATAAAGACAGGCGAATTCTTCTGGAATTCCGGAATCCTTGTATGGAGGGCCCAGACCTTCCGTAAGGAGATGGAGAAGCATCTTCCTGAAGTCACAGGACTTTTCAAAGGATGGGAAAAGGCTCTTGGAACGGCTATCGAGGATGAATTCATACTCAGGACATACACGGACTGCCCTAACATTTCCATAAATTACGGAGTCATGGAGAAGACGGACAGGGCATGGATGTACCCTGCAAAATTCGACTGGCAGGACATCGGAAGCTGGGAGTCTCTCTACAACTTCATTCCGGACAAGGATTCGAACGGCAATGTCATAGGTACGGAAAGATATCTTGTGGAAAACTGCCGCGACATTCTGGTCATAACCCCTGACAGGAAAAAGAAGATGGTGGCGGTCAAAGGTCTGGAGGACTTCATGGTCATAGATACCGACGACGCTCTGGTCATCTGTCCGAAGGACGACAAGAAATTCAAGGAATTCATCTCAGGCATCGCAATGCCTGAATTCGAAAAATACAGATAATATGGAAAAACAGTTACAGGCCGACATGATGGCGGCCATGAAGGCGAAGGAAACCGTACGCCTTGCATCATTAAGGGCAATAAAGGCAGCGATAATGCTGGCAAAGACAGCAGAAGGATCTACAGGAGAGGTGGATGACGCCGCTATCGTGAAGATCATACAGAAACTCGTGAAGCAGAGAAAGGAAAGCGCACAGCAGTACAACGACGCAGGACGTCCTGAACTTGCTGAGAACGAGCTTGCGGAAGCTGCATGCATGGAGGTTTATCTTCCGAAGCAGTTGAGCGAAGCTGAGGTCGAGGCCAGACTCACCGAAATCATCGCCGAGGTCGGTGCGGCAAAGCCTTCAGACATGGGCAAGGTGATGGGAGTTGCGACAAAGCGTCTCGCAGGACTTGCAGACGGCCGTATGATATCCGCTCTGGTAAAGAAACTTCTTGCACAATAAATAAACCACATAAAACTATAACAACATGAAAACTAAACTTATTCTGATGGCTCTTGCAACAATTGCTGTCATCGCATGCAACCAGCAGAAGGACACATCGGTTCACAAGTCCATGGATGAGCTCAACATGCCTATCATCCAGACAAAGTACACTGCCGACCCTTCACCTATCGTCATCGGCGATACACTTTATCTTTACACAAGCCATGACGACGACCATGGAGAAAACTTCATCATGAAGGACTGGCTCCTTTATACAACCACAGACATGGTAAACTGGCAGGACAGAGGAGCAGTTGCAAGCCTGAGAGACTTCAAATGGTACAGAAACAACAACGGAGCATGGGCACAGCAGGTTGTAGAGCGTAACGGAAAGTTCTACATGTACTGCCCGATCCATGGAAACGGTATCAGCGTACTCGTTGCTGATTCCCCATACGGACCGTTCAAGGATCCGCTCGGCGGCACTCTCGTATGGCAGAAGGAACACTGGGACGACATCGACCCTACAGTATGGATCGACGACGACGGTCAGGCATACATGTACTGGGGCAACCCTAACCTATATTATGTAAAGCTCAACGAAGACATGATTTCATATTCTGGAGACATCGTGGAGCTTCCGCATATCGAGGATTATCAGGAAGGCCCTTGGTTCTACAAGAGAAACGGCAAGTATTATCTCGCATTCGCATCGACATGCTGCCCTGAGGGTATCGGATATGCAATGAGCGACAGCCCTACAGGACCATGGGAGTACAAGGGACACATCATGGACCATACACATCGTGACCGTGGAAACCATCCGGGAATCGTAGACTACAAGGGAAAGAGCTGGTGCTTCGGACAGAACTACGACATCTTCCGTCTTGAGGAAAGCCGTCATGCGGAGCGTCGTTCTGTAGCCCTTGCCGAAATGCATTACAATGAGGACGGCACGATTCAGGAGATCCCTTACTTCGTAGACACAAAGTATGAGCAGGTAGAGTGGTTCAACCCATACAAGAAGGTCCAGGCCGAAACAATGGCATGGGGATACGGTCTCAAGACCATTCCTAACCAGTGGAGCAAAGACCGTTGGAACCAGCTCGTGACAAACATCGATGACGGCGAATACATCAAGCTCAAGGGCGTTGACTTCGGAAGCGGAGCAAAGTCATTCACAGTCTGCGCATCAGCACTTCTTTACGGAGGCTCGATCGAGATCAGACTTGACGACTTCGACGGCAAGCTCGTAGGAAAGGTTGACATCGGATGTACAAAGAACGAACTTACAGAGTTCACCACAAAGATCCGTGGCGCGAAGGGTGTCCATGACCTCTGCCTCGTCTTCAAGGCAAGCAGATATCAGGAAAAGAACCTCTTCCAGCTCGACTGGTGGAGGATGGACCAATAACCTTTTAAAACAAACTGTATCATGAAAAAGTACTTTGCTGAAATGGTGGGAACAATGGTTCTCGTACTTATGGGCTGTGGTAGTGCAGTCATGGCAGGCGGAGCAGCTGCAGCATGTGGTGCCGGTGTA
>JAZNAW010000028.1:0-13431 GCA_045586745.1 Candidatus Cryptobacteroides sp. | reverse complement strand
CAGAATATTAACTAATAACAATTCAATAACTTTAAATTAATCAAACACACAAAAACAATTATGAAAAAAATTTTCATGTTTTTGGCAGTAATGGGCGTTATGGCCTTTTCTGCACAGAACGCAGCAGCTCAGGACGAGCAGGCTGCTGAGCCAACAGCAACTGAGGTAGCTGCTCCAGCTGAAAACCTTGACGGACCTGAGGAAGTTCCTATGCACCAGGCCCTCAAGACCAAGTTCATCGAAGGTGGTGCAGGCTTCATGGCCCTCGTTATCGCCTGCCTTATCCTCGGTCTTGCTCTCTGTATCGAGCGTATCCTTTACCTCGGTTTCTCCAAGACAAACTCAAAGAAGCTTCTCGCTAAGATCGAGGCTGCGCTCGCTAACGGTGGCGTAGCTGAGGCTACTGATGTTTGCCGCAACACTCGTGGTCCTGTTGCTTCTATCTTCACTCAGGCATTCCTCCGCCTCGCTGACGGTCAGAGCCTTGAGGAAGTTGAAAAGGCAGTTGTTTCTTACGGTGGCGTAGAGGCCAGCAAGATGGAGCAGAACCTCTCATGGATTTCTCTCTTCATCGCTATCGCTCCATCACTCGGATTCTTGGGAACCGTTATCGGTATGATCCAGGCGTTTGACGCGATCATGGTTGCAGGTGATATGTCTCCAGCAGTCGTTGCAGGTGGTATGAAGGTCGCTTTGATCACTACTGTAGGTGGTTTGATCGTTGCCGTTATCCTTCAGATCTTCTTCAACTATATCCTTTCACAGGTAGAGGCCCTCACCATCGATATGGAGGACGCTTCTATCACTCTTATGGATATCTTGGTTAAGTATCAGAAATAATTTGACTTTTCAATAAAATGAAATACGAAAAAATAATCAAATGGGTTCTGGTAGCGCTGTTCATCGTGGGCGTCGCATTCAGTCTCTACGGATTCCTCGTAGGTTTCGAGACTAACGGCAATGCTCCCGTTGATATGTTGCTCTACTGCACATATGCCTTTGCAGCGATTGCAATCCTTGCAGTTCTGCTTGGTGTATTGGTAATCGGCGGAATCAACAATCCTAAGAGTCTTCTCAAGATTTTCGCAGGAATTGTTGTTGTAGGCGCGATTGCAGCAGTAGCATACGTACTTGCTCCGGGAACTCCAGCAGTAGGCTACATCGGTGAGCCTGTGTCAGACGGCACACTCAAACTGACAGACACAATTCTTAATCTTACTTATCTCACTTTCGGAGCTGCAATCGTTTCACTTATCGTGGGATGGATTGTCGGCGCGACACGTAAATAATTTACGCCATGGCTAAAAAAACACCAGAAATCAATTCAAGTTCAACGGCGGATATGGCGTTCATCCTGCTCTGCTTCTTCTTGATGACTACCACCATGGAATAGGACAAGGGTCTGCAGTGTCGTCTGCCTCCTATGCCTGACCCAAATCAGAAAGCAGAAGACCAGAAGGTAAATCGCCGCAACATCATCGTTGTGAAGATCAACTCTGCCGACAGACTACTTGCTGGTTCAGAGCCTATGGATGTCAGCCAACTTAAGGATAAGATCAAGGAATTCCTCACAAATCCTGCAAACGATCCGAACCTTCCTGAAAAGGAGGAAATCGAAATCGAAGACTTCGGACCATGCATGGTATCAAAGGGCGTGATCTCACTCCAGAACGACCGTGGTACAAGTTACCAGGCGTACATGGCAGTGCAGAACGAACTTGTCAAGGCCGTAAACGAACTCCGTGACGACTTCGCTATGGCTAACTTTGCAAAGACTTATGCGAAGTGTAACGAAGACGAGCAGGCAATTGTGAGAAAGGCCGTTCCTCAGAACATCTCTGAGGCTGAGCCTAAGGATGTTTCTAAAAAATAAAGGAGAATAACGATATGTCAAAATTCAAACAGAAAGAAAAAAGGACAGTGCCAAATCCGCCATCCGGATCACTTTCCGACATCGTGTTCATGCTGTTGTTCTTCTTTATGGTGACAACGACAATGCGTGAGACTGAAAGCAAGGTAGTCGTAAGACTCCCTGAGGCATCAGAAATCGCAAAACTTGAGCGTAAGGATCTTACATCATACATCAACATCGGTGCTCCGATCCGCGCGCTTCAGGCACAGTACGGTAACGACTCACGTATCCAGCTCAATGACTCATTCAAGACTGTTGACGAAATCCGTGACTTCATCGCTGCAGAGCGTGATGCACTTTCTGAGGCAGACAGATCATTCATGACAGTTGCCATCAAGGCTGACGAGAACACTCGTATGGGTATCGTAACTGACGTAAAGCAGGAGCTCCGTAAGTGCTCTGCGCTTAAGATCATGTACACAGCAAGAAAACCAGCTGAAAACTAATAAGACTTAGTTAGATATTTTTAAGAAAGCAGTTCTGATAAAGGACTGCTTTTTTATTGTATCAGAAAGAACAACTTTGAAGAAATTTAGATAAATTTGTAGAATAAATGTCTATAAAAAAACACTAATACTATGAAATTGACAAGAATCTGCGCAGTAATCTGCGCAATCTTCGCACTCGGTGCACTTTCAGGCTGTACAAAGTCTGATGAACCGGCAAAATATGTATTCCTGTTCATCGGTGACGGTATGGGTACATCGCATGTGGATGTCACTGAATCTTATCTTTCCTACAAGGCTGGCAAACTTGGCGGAGAACAGCTTCTGTTCACGACATTCCCTATATTCGGAACAGCGACAAACCACTCGGCAAACAGCCGTGTCACTGATTCGTCGGCAGCTGGCACAGCTATCGCATGCGGCGAAAAGACAAACAACAGCTGGCTTGGTGTCGATCCTGATGAAAAGCCTCTCGAAAGTGTTGCAACCGCATTGAAAAGAGACTATGGATATAAAGTTGCCGTTATTTCCAATGTACCTGTAAACCATGCGACTCCCGCATCATTCTACGGACATAACAGAAGCAGACATGCCAACTATGATATCCTGAAGGAGATTCCAGAAAGCGGATTCGAGTATTTCGCAGGTGCCGGTATGATGAGCATGGCAGGCAGCAGATGGAAACCAGAGCCAAACATCACTGAATACCTGGAGGAGAACGGTTACAACGTATGCTGGGGCAAGGAAGAGCTTGCAGAGGCTATTGTGAACAATGACAAGATCGTCTTCGGACAGATCTACAACAAGGACGTGGAGCCAAAGAATTATGACACAACAGGCAACAAGCCAGAAGGAGACGCGACTCTCGCTGAAATGGTACAGGGAGCTCTCGACCTCTTTGGCGAGAAAGAGCCATTCTTCATGGCAATTGAAGGTGGTGAAATCGACTGGGGCGGCCACTCAAACAAGGTCATGCCTACAGTAATGGGTGTGATCGACATGGACAATGCAATCAAGAAGGCATACGAATTCTACCTCAAGCATCCGAAGGAGACTCTCATCATCGTTACGGCTGACCACGAGACAGGCGGAATCGCACTTGGCCACAGATACAATGTCAACTGGGAAGTATTCGAGGAGTCCTGGAACGAGAACAATCAGAGCAACAACCTTGACGTTGAGGCGAACCAGGAGCTGAACGCTAAAGGACTTATCGGTTGGACAACAGGAGACCACACTGGTGGAGCAGTTCCTGTATATGCTGTCGGCAAGGGTGCTGAAAAGTTCAGCGGCCGTATCGACAACACCGATATTAAGGGTAAAATTTTAGGCAAATAAAGTCAAAACGACTATCTTTGCAAAGTTTGTAAAATCAGTAATATATAATGGAAAAAGTAATCAGAACCAAAGTGAAGGACCTGCTGAAAGCAGAAGCAGGCAAGGAGGTTCTTGCCAAAGGATGGGTAAGGACCAAGAGAGGAAACAAGAATGTGGCTTTCATCGCCCTTAATGACGGTTCGACTATAAATAACATTCAGATCGTAGTTGACAAGACTCCTGATAACGAAGCCGTACTTGCAAAGGTTACCACCGGTGCATGTATCGCTGTAAAAGGTATGCTTGTAGAGTCTGTCGGAGGCGGTCAGGCTACTGAAATCCAGGCTAGCGAGATAGAAGTTTACGGAGAATGCGACCCTGTACGCTACCCTCTCCAGAAGAAGGACACATCATTTGAGTTCCTAAGGACTGTTGCACACCTTCGTCCTAGGACAAACACATTCGGAGCGATCTACCGTATCCGCAACCAGATGGCATTTGCCATCCACCAGTTCTTCCATGAGAAGGGATTCGTTTACATGCATACTCCGCTCATCACAGCTTCAGACTGTGAAGGTGCAGGACAGATGTTCCGTGTGACTACTCTCGACATGGAGAATCTGCCACGCAACAAGAAGGGTGGAATCGACTATACCAAGGACTTTTTCGGCAAGGAGACCAGCCTTACTGTAAGTGGACAGCTGGAAGGAGAGCTCGGAGCTCTTGCACTTGGCGAGATATACACATTCGGTCCTACATTCCGTGCAGAGAACTCAAACACTCCGCGTCACCTTGCAGAATTCTGGATGATCGAGCCGGAGATGGCATTCTTTGACATCCAGGACAACATGGACCTCGCAGAGGAGTTCATCAAGTACCTTGTGAAATACGCCCTTGACAACTGCTATGACGACATCAAGTTCCTCAATGACAGGTATGACAACGAGCTCATCGAACGCCTTGAGGGTGTTGCCGATACTGAATTCGTACGCCTTACCTATACTGAAGGTGTCAAGATTCTCGAGGCTGCAGGAGTAGAGTGGGAGTATCCTGTAAGCTGGGGTACAGACCTCCAGAGCGAGCACGAGAGATACCTCGTGGAGAAGCATTTCCAGAAGCCGGTAATCCTCACAGACTATCCTAAGGATATCAAGGCATTCTACATGAAGCAGAATGAAGACGGCAAGACAGTACGTGCAATGGACGTTCTCTTCCCTAAGATCGGTGAGATCATCGGAGGTTCTGAGCGTGAATCTTCGCTCCAGAAGCTTGAGGCACGTATCGAAGAGACCGGCATGAGCCGCAAGGGACTTGAGTGGTATCTTGACACCCGTCGATTCGGTTCTGCTCCTCACAGCGGTTTCGGTCTCGGCTTCGAGCGTCTCCTGCTCTTCGTGACAGGTATGAGCAACATCCGCGACGTTATCCCATTCCCACGTACACCAAAGAACGCAGAATATTAATCGTCATCAATCGATATTAACGTCATCCCCGGCTAGTCCGGGGATCTTAATGAATAAGGCAATGCTGATAATAGGAATAGCAGGTGGTTCCGGTTCCGGAAAGACTACTGTAGTCAGGGCGATCACTGAACAGCTCAAGGAGAATGTGGTCGTGATTCCACAGGACTCATACTACAAGGACTTGAGCCATTATACAGAAGATCAGAAAAGGGTTCATAACTTTGACCATCCTGACTCGATTGACTTCGAACTTTTACGTACACAGCTGGAAGATCTCCGCAAGGGACGGGAAGTCGAACAGCCTGTATATTCCTACATCACATGCGGCAGATCAAAGAACGAGACCGTACATGTCAAGCCGGCAGATGTCATAATCGTGGAAGGCATCCTCATCTTTACAGACCCGAAGCTTCGCGAGCTCATGGACATAAAGATATTTGTGGATGCTGATGATGACGACAGACTGATGCGAGTAATGGCACGTGACATTGTGGAAAGAGGCAAGACAGTCGAATGGGTAATAGAAAGATACTCAAAGACTGTGAAGCCGATGTACCTGCAGTTCATTGAACCAAGCAAGCGATATGCTGACATCATAATCCCACAGGGCGGACATAACAAGGTTGCGATAGATGTCATATCTGCAACAATCGAAAAATCATTGGTCAACTGCAATAAAGGATAATGAGTCTATTCAGCAAAGACAACCGTGCAGGTTTATATATCACCGTGATATTCCATCTCACGGTGATTATTGTCTTGTTGCTGTATCAGATAGATTCCACCATCCGGAAGGAAGAAAGCTTCGTGCTGGACTTCTCCAGACAGGAAGAGATAGAACGTCGTCAACAGGAAGAAGTGTTCAGGGAGGACATAAGCCGGAAACTTGACGAACTGATCGCAGCTGCACAGAGTTCAGACAGGCCTTTAAGAAATATCGCGACAGATGCCTCCAGAGCACAGCTAAAGGACGACAGGGGCACTGATGCCGAGCAATTGTACAAGGATGCGGAAAGACTGGCTCAGGACCTTAAAAACGGCCAGAAAGACGCCATAGAGGAGAATGCTGTCGAGGAAACCGTCGAGATGCAGCATCAGCAGAAGCCGTCGGATGAGAATCAGAGGGAATACAGCGGTCCTTCAGTGCTTTCATATACTTTGGACGGACGAAAGGCCAGTCACCTGCCTATCCCGGCATACCGCTGTTACGGTGCCGGTGATGTAACTGTAATAATCACAGTAAACAACGCAGGACAGGTTGTCCGTGCAAAAGTGATGGAAGACATTTCTTCGAGCGACAACTGCCTCCGCAGTTTCGCTGTCCGCGCAGCCCGTCTGTCACGCTTCAGTGCATCTTCAGATGCTCCGGCCAACCAGACCGGAGAAATCGTCTATAGATTCATAGCACAGTAATATCTCTGATATCCGTAAGTAAACAATCATCCCCTTCCATCAGAAAGCAGAAGATTTAGGGAAAATGCTTTCCTCCTGGAAGGGGATGATTGTTTAATTAATGCTGGTCTAATAGAGTTTACCGGAGTGGTTCAGAGCAGCCTGAATCGTGTCGTCGATCGGGATGTAGAAGCGATAGAACGCTTCATCTCCAAGTTTTGAAAAACGACCGACCAGAGCCTTGAGCTGCGGCATCATATATGGCGCACTTTCCACCCATTCTCCTTCCTTCAGATTGATGCCGTCCACACGCTCGGCATATGAAATGAACTGGCCTGCAAGATCTATCTGATCAAGATAGCGGTCAAGTGCATCAAACTCGCTTATCTGCGCAAGAGAACCACGGTATTTGTCGAACATTGTCTGGGCGAATCGCATCTGGGTGGCCTTTCTGTTGCACTGGACATAGAAATCCGTAGCCTTTGTCGTATCCATAGGCACGAAGATATCCGGAATGATTCCGCCACCTCCGTATACACGACGGCCTCTCATCGTATAGAACACTGCTGTGGTATCCACTTTCATGCTGTCAGCAGAAGTCATCTCACCATGCATGTACCGTTCATAAATATCATAGTCGTAATCGCCGTCGTACGGTTTCTGGATGCATCTTCCGGAAGGAGTATGGAATCTGGCTACTGTCAGCCTGACTCCGGATCCGTCCGTAAAGTTCACCGGTTCCTGAACAAGCCCCTTGCCGAATGAACGCCTTCCTACAATCACCCCCCTGTCGTTATCCTGAATCGCGCCGGAGAATATCTCGCTTGAAGATGCTGTTCCCTCATTGATCAGCACCGATATCTCCACATCCTTCAAAGAACCTCTGCCGTCAGCATCATAGTCCTGACGGGGACGATGCAGACCTTCCATATAGACAATCCCCTCTCCCCTCTGGAGGAATTCATTGGAAAGGAGAAGAGCCTGGTCGAAATAGCCTCCTGTATTATCCCTCAGGTCGAAGATCAGTCTCTCCATTCCCAAGGACAGAAGCTTGGCAGTAGCATCTCTGAACTCCTTGAATGTTGTTCTGGTAAACTTGGACAACTTTATGTAACCGGTCTTGTCATCTATCATGAATGCCGCATCAACACAGTTGACAGGTATCTTGTCACGTATGATCTCGAAGGGAATGAGGGTGCCGTTTCTGTTGACTGTAATCTTCACTTTCGAGCCTTTCGGTCCTTTCATAAGCCTTATCATACTGTCCTGAGGCATCTTGACTCCGGCAACCACCTTGTCACCAACCATGACAATCCTGTCACCCTGAAGAAGTCCGGCTTTTTCTGACGGTCCTCCGGTCAGAGGATTCAGGACGACTGCAGTATCGTTGGGCACATTGAAGGTTATACCGATTCCCTCGAAGTTTCCGGACAACTCTGTTTCTGACTTCTCCAGTTCAACCGGGGGAAGATATACTGAATGCGGATCCAGTTCTGCAAGAGCAGCCATGACGGCGGCGTCAGTCATGCTCTCCATGTCTATGGTGTCCACATAATTCTTCTGAACTTCCTGAAGAATCAGGTTAAGTTTACGCCAGCGGTTATAGTCTCCGTCAAAGGACCTTCTCTCGAACACCTTGCCTGAAACCAAGGTAAGAAGCACTCCCAGGACAATACCAAGGAGTGCTGCCATTACATTATTATCAATTCTCTTCATTTCACTCTTCTACCTGTTCCACTTCAATACCTGCCCTCTTCAGAAGATCGATACCGTCGGTAAGGCGATATGCATCGCGATATACCACCCTCCTGATTCCTGCCTGGATTATGAGTTTTGCACATTCCATGCACGGAGAGGCCGTAACATACAGCGTGGCATCCTTACTGCTGTTACCGGACTGTGCGACCTTTGATATGGCGTTTGCCTCAGCATGAAGGACATATGGTTTGGTAACCCCGTTCTCATCCTCGCATATGTTCTCAAATCCTGACGGAGTACCATTGTATCCGTCAGATATTATCATCCTGTCCTTTACGAGAAGTGCACCGACCTGGCGGCGCTTGCAGTAGGAGTTGCGAGCCCACACTCCTGCCATCTCGATATAGCTACGGTCAAACTTTTCCATATTATCATCTCTGATAAAGATATCTCTTGATACTCTTTTTAGGGGTACGCTCGAAATCCTCTGACATTACCTCTATCTTCTTGAGCTTCGCATAATTAGGAAGTTCCTTGTTAAGTTCAGGAAGTGTGTTTTCCATAAACTTGACGAAAGTCTCCTGATCCATGCCGTCCTTGGCTCCCTGTGCATAATCCGGATAGATAAGCGCTGTAAGCCCGCCATCATCCTCCACAACAAGAGAATCCACGACGTATGGCTGGCTGTTGATAACGGTCTCAACCTCTTCCGGGTATATATTCTGTCCGCTCGGACCAAGGATCATGCACTTGGTACGGCCCTTGATGAACAGGCTTCCGTCCTCATCCAGAATACCCATGTCTCCGGTACGGAACCAACCGTCTTCGGTGAACACCTCTGCTGTAGCTTCGTTGTTCTTATAATATCCGAGGAATACATTGGCACCCTTTACCTGGATTTCACCAGGAATGGTTGACGGTTCCGCCGAATCAATCCTTACTTCCATATTAGGAGCGGCCTTTCCACACGAATACAGCTTCTCTTCCTTCCAGTCGTCATATGTGATGATAGGCGCACATTCCGTCATGCCATAACCTACGGTGAACGGGAATCCCATCTTCTTGAAGAATGTCTCGACTTCCTTGTTGAACGCCGCACCTCCTATGATGACTTCATAGAACTCGCCGCCGAATGCATTTATCAGTTCCGTCCTGACCTTGTTCAGGAGCACCTGATTCAGACCTGGTACCTTCATGAGGAACTTGATGCCCTCCTTCTCAAGAATCGGCTTCAGCTTGCTCTTGTAAATCTTTTCAATCACAAGAGGGACTGCAATCACCACGCTAGGTTTGACATCTGCAAGTGCCTGCATGATGATCTTCGGGCTCGGGAGTCTTGACAGGAAGTGGACATGACAGCCTACGGAAAGCTCATAGAGGACCTCGAACATAAGACCGTACATGTGTGCACATGGCAGCATCGAAACAACTCTCGACGTATGATTCAGCTGAGGAAGCACCTTGCGTCCGAACTCGATGTTCGAAAGGATGGCACGATACGGAATCATTACACCTTTTGAGAATCCCGATGTACCTGAAGTATAGTTGATGACGGCAAGTTCATCCGCCGAATCCTCATAATAGTCAAGCATCTCCGGCTCAAATGCCTCCGGATACTTCCTGCCGAACAGTTCGTTAAGGTGAACCTTTGCATCATGTATCTTTTCATCGGCAGCGTAGAGGATCTTGAATGTGTTTACCTGTATGATTGCCTGGACATCAGGCATCTCGCTTTCTGAAAGTCCTTCCCAGATAACCTCGTCAACGAAAAGTATCTTTGCTTCAGAGTGATTTACCAGATGGTGGATATTCGCTGACTTGAATTCGTGAAGAAGCGGTACAGGAACTGCTCCGTATGTCATTGCTGCAAGGAAAGACACCGCCCAGTTAGCCTGGTTTCTTGAACATATGGCAACCTTATCCCTCTTCTGAAGACCGCACTCTTCAAACATGATGTGCAGCTTCTCCATTCTTCTGGCCACATCCCTGTAACACAGGGTTTCACCCTGATAATTGGAAATCGCCGGGCGTACCCAGTTCTTCCTGAAGGACGCCTCAAAGAGCTTGTTTACTGATGTGAATTCCATTTTATTCAAAGTTAAAGTACATTCTATTTTATCTTCACGGTCCTGAGCTTGCCGTCATAGCAGGCAACTTCAACCGTCGTGCCGTCAACAACCTTGATTTCGCTGTCCGGCCTTATCATCTGATCACCCTTGAAGACAGTGAGAGGTTCGCCTCCATAGAACGGATAGACCAGGGTCTGGATAGATGTCCTGACCACCCAGAACGAGTTACCGCCTACAGATATCTTCTCCGGAAGAGCCTTTATGGTCTCCTCGGCCTTGATACCCTTCCATGAAGCAGGCTTCTCACCCTTCAGGTTGTACATCTCCAGAGTATTGTCCTTATGCAGGACCATGATATTGTATTTCTTCGTTCCGTTGAAGTCATATACATCCGGACCGATAAGTATCTCCTTCTTCAGATCTATAGGGAAACCCGTAACATAACGTCCCAACCTGTCGATCAGATATATCTTGCTTCCTGCACCGAAGATTATCTGCAGCTTGCCGTTTGCATAGTAATCCACATTATGTGCGGTTCCGCAGAGAGACTCTTTGAAAGGCACTCCCCAAAGGTCTTTTCCGTCTTCGCTCAGGCAGAGGGATAGATGAGAGTTCTGGTAGAACCTGTTCATCTTGCCGGTGCCGGAATTCTTCACTTCAAACGGTCCCTTCGGTACAGTCACTACAGTATCACGTTCAAAGGACGGAGCCTTTGTCTTCTGAAGCTGCAGTCTGTACATATCGAACGACAATGTCGGATTCTCCTTTCCAGGAGTGACAGACAATACTGCCGGACTATAGTCGGCATCTGCATACAGAGGCGCCGTCAGATTCAGGAAAGATGTCTTGAACACATTGTCAAGGACCTTGTAATCCTCTGAGAATGAGAAATATGAAACAAACGAAACTTTTCTTTCAGCAAGAAGGTCCGGCTGCGAAGCATCAGCCATATATTGGGCCAGAGAATATTCCAGTGCCCTTCCGCTGATATATTCAGCCACAGCCTCCATGCTTCCGGATACAATCCAGCCGTCAATCCATGTGAAGCAGGATTCATCCTCCAGAGAAAACAGATTTCCGAATAAAGATGATACGAAACCTGCGTATGGCCATGCATGTACAGCCGGTACATAATCCTTTTTTGAGAACTCTTCCGTTCCTTTGAAAAGGACTTCCGGAATATCCTTTCCTGTCCTGATCAGGTTCACCCTTTCAAGTTTTCCTCCTGCCATGAAGGAAGCTGTCGCCACTTCCCTTGTCCCGACAGAAGCCAACAGGCTCTCCGGAGATATTCCGGTCCTGCCGGCAAAGGCCTTCTTTGCCGCGTTATTCTTCTGAAGCATCTGACGCGAATCCAGAAATGCATCATATGCTTCCACATATCCTTCCAAGCCGTCCAGAGGCAGCGATGCAGCGAACACGGTATACGAAGGAAGAATTCCGGAAAGAGCAGAGACAGAAGGCTGTGACTTCTGAAGAACAGTCATGTATTCGGCAGCATCACCCTCATAAACGACAGATCCGTCCATAGAGAATGACTTGCCTGATTCTGTAATGTCAAAGGCAGTCCATTCCGACAGACGGGACACAAAAGACGAATATGATGCGTATTTTTTAGTGAATACGGCAGGCAGCAGATACGAAGCATGCACATTTGACACAAATAGCACATCGTTTCCGCTCACACGAGAAGTTGCATCAGCAAATCCCGGAGCATCCATGACACACATGGATTTACCTATATGCCGAAGTGCAGACTGGACAAGCACCTCCGACTCCGAAGCCACGACCATGGAACGTCCCGAAACGGCAAAACGGGCAGTCAGACCTTTACGGGTAAGACTGTCAATAAGAGCCGAGACCTCTTGCGAAGGGTCTCCTGTTTCAGACGGCTTTCCGGCATCATATACATATAGCGGAAGAAGTTTTCCGGAATAGTGCATGGATACCGCCATTCTTGAATCCAATGGCCCCTTATCGGAAAAGCACGCTACAAGGACTGCATCAGAAGGCACTGCAGACAGGAGCCCGTAACGCTCCTGATCTGCAGCCCTTAACGTCTTCTTTTCCTTGTTCCGGTCCATATCCTTATACAGGAAAGCCACGGCAACGCCCGTGCCGACTATCAGAAATGCAAGAATCGAAAGACAGAGTATGAGAGATTTCCTACTCATTATTTAACGGCGATTGCCTCGATCTCCACCTTTACGCCTAGAGGAAGGGCAGCAGCCTGATAGCATGCTCTTGCCGGCTTATCACCAGTGAAATACTCGGCATACACCTCGTTAACAGCCTTGAAATCAGCGATATCAGCAAGAAGGACTGTAGTCTTCACCACATTGTTGTAGTCCATTCCTGCCTCCTTGAGGATAGCACCTATGTTCTTGAGGGACTGGTGAGCCGCAGCCACTATATCCTCCTGAACCTTTCCATCTGCAGGGTTTACCGGAATCTGACCTGAAATATAAAGCGTACCGTTCACTTCGATTGCCTGTGAATATGGACCTACTGCCTTTGGAGCATCTGGAGTTGCTATTACCTTTTTCATTTCCTTTCAATTTTTGGTTAAACATACAAAGATAACAAAATTTCACTTATTACCAAAGGTTGCAACCCTCTTGAACGCGACGAAGCCAGGCCGTTGTAAGCCTGGCTTCGTCGTAGCCCCGAGCAGAATCGAACTGCTATCTAAAGTTTAGGAAACTTCCATTCTATCCGTTGAACTACAGGGCCATCAACTGATTACTCAGCCTTCTTCTCGATGATCTGACGACCTCTGTAGTAGCCGCACTCTGGGCATACTCTGTGGTACATGATAGTTGCACCGCAGTTTGAACATGTAGCGAGCGTAGGCACTACAGCCACGTCGAGTGTTCTTCTCTTGTCACGTCTCTGCTTGGAGACCTTGTGTTTTGGATGTGCCATTTTCTTATATTTTTTAATTATTAATAATCAACATGTCAAAGATTCCTCGACTTCGCCAGGAAGGACAATGTCACTTGAACATATCCTTAAGGGCAGCGAAAGGATTCATCTCTTCTTCTTCGTTGAAGTAATCGTGACCTTCCGGAGCACTGTAATACTTCATCGCATCCGGATTGCATCCTCCCACATCATGCGTTCTCTGCATCGGG
>JAZNAW010000027.1:0-9886 GCA_045586745.1 Candidatus Cryptobacteroides sp. | reverse complement strand
CGGAGCATACCCTGAAGGTGTGTCATTCGCTATCCTTATCATGAACTCTGTGGTTCCTCTTCTCAACAAGTGGTTCCATGCTAAAAAGTACGGGAGGGCATAGGCTATGGCAGTACAATCATCATTCAAGAACATGACAATCTGTCTCTTCGCGATCTGTATCGTATGCTCTTCGCTTCTCGCAGGCGTATATGCCCTTACCAAGGAGCCGATCGACGCTGCAGCTAAGGCAAAGAACGAGGCTGCGATCAAGGAGGTCCTCCCTCCTGCAGCAGTTACGATCGAAGAGGAAAGAACCGTTGATTTCGAGGGTGCTACATATGCGTATAATCTTGCCTATGATGAGCAGGGCAATACAGTAGGATGTGCAATCAATGTGGCTCCTGTAGGTTTCGGCGGTCCGATCGCAATCAAGGTAGGCTTTGATGCAAACGGAGTGATCTGGAACACAAAGGTACTTTCACAGGCTGAGACTCCAGGTCTTGGCGCGAAGTGTGTCGAGCCTGCATTCTCTGACCAGTTCAAGGGTTTCGATCCTGCACAGAAGAAGCTTGCAGTGAAGAAGGACGGCGGTGATATCGATGCAATCACAGCATCTACAATCACATCACGTGCATATGCCCAGGGTGTAGGACTTGCATCTCAGGTGTTCGCTGCAATCCTCGGCACACCGATGCCTCTTGATTCATGGACAGGCGCAAGCCAGCAAGCTAACTAAGGGAGGAACAGATTATGGGAAAATTTCAACTTATAACTAAAGGCCTCATCAAGGAGAACCCTACATTCGTTCTTCTTCTGGGTATGTGTCCTACATTGGCTACAACCACATCGGCCGTCAACGGTATGAGCATGGGACTTGCCACAACATTCGTCCTCATTCTCTCTAACATCGTCATTTCTGCGATTGCCGCATACATTCCTGACAAGGTACGTATCCCTTCATACATCGTCGTGATCGCTACGTTCGTGACCCTGCTCCAGTTCGTGATGCAGGCGTATGTTCCGGATGTATATGAGACTCTGGGTCTCTTCATTCCGCTCATCGTTGTGAACTGTATCGTTCTCGGCCGTGCGGAGGCGTTCGCGAACAAGAACTCTGTAGGTGATTCGGCACTTGACGGTATCGGTATCGGACTTGGCTTCACACTCTCTCTTACAGTTCTCGGACTCGTACGCGAGATTCTCGGAAGCGGTTCCGCATTCGGATTCAAGTTCATCGAGGGTGACGGAATCCTTGCATTCGTGCTTGCACCGGGAGCCTTCCTTGCACTCGGATACCTTATCGTAATCTTCAGAAAGTTAACATCTAAAAAGGCTGAGTAATCATGGAATATATACTTATCATCATTTCAGCGATATTCGTAAACAATATCCTGCTGGCACAGTTCCTTGGTGTATGTCCGTTCCTCGGCGTATCCAACAAGCTCAGTACTGCATCGGGAATGTCAATGGCTGTATGTTTTGTCATGACTCTCGCCACAGTAGTCACATATCTGCTCAATTCGCTTCTCGTGAAGTTCGGACTTGAGTTCCTTCAGACTATCTCATTCATCCTTGTGATTGCAGCTCTGGTTCAGATGGTGGAGATCGTGATCAAGAAGATCAGCCCTGCGCTCTATGCTTCTCTGGGTATCTTCCTCCCTTTGATCACAACCAACTGTGCGGTTCTTGGTGTTGCTCTGACAGTGGTTCAGAAGTCTTCTCCTTTCGCTGCTGCAGCTGACGGCATGATGAATCTTGGTGAGGCTACTGTGTATGCCTTCGCTACATCTCTCGGTTTCGGTCTTGCGATGGTTCTCTTCGCAGGTCTTCGCGAGCAGTTGGCTTTGAACAGTGTTCCTAAGGCATTCAAGGGTATTCCTATCGCGCTTGTTACAGCCGGTATTCTGGCGATGGCGTTCATGGGATTCTCGGGTCTGGTTTAGAATTTATATTGACCGTATAAAGACAGGATGATATTTACGGAGACCCCCTGCCCACTTTGTGGGCTGTCCCCCTAGCCGGGGGTGGCATGTCTCCTGCAATATCATCCTGTCTTTATAATATATAAAAGGTTCTGAACCAACCCCTTAGTTACAGCGGGGTGGCATGTCTCCTGCAATATCATCCTGTCTTTATAATATATAAAAGGTTCTGAACCAGACCCTTCGTTGGAGCAGGGGTGGCATGTCACCTACAACAAACTCCACTGTTTTGTACATATAAAAGGGCATGGCACCAAAGGCGTTTTTAGGGTGATTTTTGCGTTTCGTGGCAGGAATTTATGTGGAATTAATGAAATGCGACCACGAGGCGCATATTTTAGTTAATTGTTGCGTTTCGTGACAAAGGAGGAATATGGATATGAGTGTAAGTGCAATAGATCTGCTGAAGCAGGCAGAGGAACTGAGGCGTAATAACCGCTTCGGCGAGGCAATCAATGTATATAGGGCCGCCGCAGAAGCTCCGGATGCCACAGATGACATAATAAGAAAATCCCTTGCATCTGTCGAACTGATGCAAGAGATAAACGGTTTTGTAAATGTCGACCTTATGAATCCATAGGGCCGACTTTTTTTTAGAATCTGTAGCGTACCGAGATTGTCGGGGTGAAACCAAGGAGGCCGTTATCATAGAAGCCGATCTTGCTTTCATATCTTACGACCGTGTCTGTGTTTGGTACACGGAATCTTCCGTCGTTGATATGCATTCCGAAATATGGACGGATGTCTATCGACAGACAAAGAGGGATTTCAAAGTTATATTCCAGTCCTACCTGGCCTGTGAGCGCCAGCATGAATCCGTTGTCATAATATCCGTTTATTGCTCCTGCAATCTCATATGGCACCTGATCATCAACGAATCCGAGAGAAATACCAGGTCCGGCATAAAGAGCCCATGATCCTTGCTCAGTCCATGCCGGGCGAGCCCATACGAAGTTGTATATTGCAGTAGCCTTTACTCCTACATTTCCGTTTGCATTGTATCCGAAATCAAGTCCGAGATTTCCCTCTGCAAATCTGTCTTTCTCCAAATAATGCTGGTATGTTGCGTCAAGTCCGGTACCTCCGAGCCTCAGACCTGCGGATTTAGGTTGGGCTGAAGCTGTCATGGCTGCCAATGTAAGGATTGCGATGGTAATGATGAATCTTTTCATTTTCTTAGTCGTTTTATCATTTCAGCCTCAAATATACACAAAAAAATGACGGCCACCGTCGGTAGCCGTCATAAATGATGTCTGCAGATATCAGAATCTGTAACGGACTCCAAGTCCGATGCTTGAAGGAGTCCAGAGACCATGTCCGCCAAGTCCGATGCCTACATGCTGTCTGAAGTCAAGCGAAAGCTGGAGAGGGAATGAGAAGTTGTACTCGATTCCAACCATACCTGCTGCAGAAAGAGTGAAGTAATTAGCCTCTCCGAGACCAAGACCTACTCCTGCTCCAGGACCTGCATAGAAACCGAATCCGTTACCGAACTCAGAAATCATGAAGTTGTAGATACCGGTGGCGCCTACATTGAATACGCCGTCAAAGCCAAGTCCGAGACCGCCGTCAACTTCGAGGAAGTTGCTGCCCATAGAGTGCTGGTAGCTTATTTCTCCTCCGTTCCCGATGCGTACACCGATTGCTCTTGGCTGAGCTGATGCAGCAACTGCAACCCCGAACAGTATAGCTGCGATTACGATGATCTTTTTCATAATTTATAAAGATATTAAGGTTTAGTTTTCAAATACGACTGTGTAAGTCTTGGTCACGCCGTTGTAGTCGAATGTGACTACTGCCTTTCCGTCAGCAACCTCACCTACGTTAACCTTTACAGCCTTGTTGTCAGCACTTGCCTTTACAGATGCGCCTTCTGCAGGAGCTGAGCAGAGAACCTCGTACTGGTCGTAAGTCACGAGACCGTTGGCATTTGTAGATCTTACAGGAACTGCAGGCATTTCGAGAGCCTGACCGTTGACAGAGATGCTTACTACAGGAGCTGCAGGGAACTTCATCTTCTTGCCGCCCTTTGTAAATCCGAGACCCATGAGTGTGCAGAGGTCGCCTTCACCCTCGGCAACGAGATAGATGGCATGCTTGCCGGCGAGACCTTCAACTGCCTCTGCAACATCAACTGTATAACCGGTAACCTCGTTTGCAGAACCTGCAGGAACAACGATTTCACCGATCTTCTTACCGTTCCATACAGCGTTATCCCATGGACCGTCAATCCATACGTTAACCTTGAATGATGCGTCAGTCTTAGGAGCGAGGAATACGTTGAGGGTTGTCTTGTTGCCCTTTACAGCGCCCTCAAATGCAGGAACACCGTCCTTTGTTTCTGCAAGACCTTCGAAACCGAAGTACTTGTAACCGAGGATGTCACCGTCAGAAACCTCTACAGGCATGCTGTTGTCCCAGATGTCCCAAGAGTCCTGCTGGCTTCTAGGATCAGAATAGTAAGCGGCGTAACCGGCTGAATAGTACTTGTAAGGAGCGAGACCGTAGATCTGGAAACCTTCTGAAGTAACCTCGGCACCTGTGTAGTGGTCGCCGTTTGAAGCCTTGGCAGACCATACCTCGTCAGCTGCATATGGATCATAACCGCTGATCACAACCTTACCGCCTTCAGCAACAGGCTTCTCGTCCCACTCGATCTTGATAGGGGCAACCATTGGCTGACGGGCGAAACCGAATCCACGTGGAGGACGGTGGTAGAATGCATACCACTTGCCGTTGATCTGCTCGATTGAACCGTGAGTGTTGTGGCCTGAGTTAGTCTCTGTGAGACCTGTTCCGTCCTGGTTGAGGACGATACCGCGTGAATCCACGAGGACTCCACCGCTTCTCCAAGGTCCGAGAGGAGAGTCTCCGAATGCATAACGGAGAGTAGAGTTCGAGCTGCCTACTCCGTAGTCAGGACCAGAATATCCTGAGAAGATCATCACATACTTGTTGCCGACCTTACGGATTGAAGATGCCTCGAAGAAGTTGAAGTCCTCAGGCTTCTGGTCCTTGTAAAGTGCAGGATACTCCTTTACGCCAGGAACCTGTCTTACGACTCCGTAACGGAAGCTTGCAGGAATGAAGTAAGGAATGTATGTACCGCCTGGTCTTGCAGAGTACATTGTGTTCTGGTCGAGTTCGACTGCAGATGACCTCTGGAATCCCCAGAATCCGTATGCGCGGAATCCTGTGTTGTAATCAGGATCGTTCGGATCGGTGATCTGTTCTACGAAGATAGAAGGGTCGAAACCGAGGATACTTCCCTCGACAGCTCTTCTGCCGTCTTCAGTTGCGTTGATCACAGTGAATGGTCCGTCAGGACGGTCACCCTTTGCCACGAGAGCCTCGCGACCCCAGCCACGGCTGTGCGGATAGAGGTAATACTCTCTCTTTCCATCCTTCCAGTTGACCTCTACAAGGTCAGGAGCGTACATCACGTCCCACTGGTTGTCGATGTTGTATGTGAAGATAGGACCCTCGTCTACCCATGCAGTGAGGTCTTCAACCGGTGCAGACCACATGCGGATGTCAGGACCGCAGTAGCTTCCGAATCTGAGGTCATGAGAACCGATGATGTATGCGCGATACTTTCCGGGATTGTCAGGATCCTCGAATACGCGTGGTTCTCCGTCAGGGAGATGCTCCCAAAGAGGGAGATATGGGTTACCGGTTCCGATCTCCGGCTCTACTGTCTGAGCACATCCTGCAAGAAGAGCGCAGGCAGCTGCCAATGTAAAGAAAATCTTTTTCATGTCGTTATAAGGTTAATTGTTGATTTTTTCATAGCTGAAATAGTCCACATCCACGTAACCGCCGGCTTCCTGGGTCGCATAGTTGAAGATAGCGAACTTGGTTCCCATGAAGAACCTCTGCCAGTCGAAACGCATCTTGTAGTCTTCGCCGATTCTGTTCCACTCCTTGCCGTCGAGGCTGTACCAGAGCTTCGCGATGTCCCTTGTGTCGCCAGGACGGAAGTCAGCGTCGATACGGAGCCAGATCCTGTCCTTCTTGAGAGGAACTTCAGTCACGACTTCCTTCTTCACGTCAAGGACTTCCTTGTTGCGAGGGTGGAGACGAACTGACTCCTTTGTGAGGGCGAGGGTCTTTGCGCCGTCCTTCATTGTAACGCCGAGGATAGCTGCATCGCTGTTGAATGCGCTGAATCCGGCAACATCACCTTCCTTCATTCCCTTGAGGTCGATGCATACGGTTGCGGTGCTCTGAGGACCTTCCATACGCTGGGTGATTGTGTTGCGTGCAGTATAGATGCTCTCCACGACCTTGTTTGTCTTGAGGCGGAGATAGCCGGGGCGCTCTGTGAGAGACCATGCGTCGTCGACAGGGTTGTGGTTCCACTGCCAGCGGAGACCGAGCTTGTCCGAACTGAAGTCGTCGCTCTTTGTTATGCTCTTTACAGGGTAACCCTGGACAGGTTTCTCCATCCTTTCAGGAACCTTTCCGTTCTCATCGCCGAGGATAGGCCAGCCGTCGATCCATGTACATGGCATGAGCATGGGAGCACGTCCCAGACCGTCTCTGTCCTGGAAGATGATACCATACCAGTCACCCTCAGGTGTGTCGAAGATCGTACCCTGTGCCACTCCCGCTCCGAGTCCACCGAACGGGGTCTCGAGGATGACCTTCTTCTCATAAGGACCTTCGATCCGGTCTGCACGGTAGCATACCTCGCGGCGGATGCCGCCTCTAGGCCATGAGATCATGAGAAGGTAATACTTGCCGTCCTTCTTGAGCATACGGCTTCCTTCGAGAAGGTTGTTCTCTTCCTTGTCGCGCTCGAAAAGCTTCATGTCGAGACCGCCTTCAAGCACTCCTGTAAGGTCTGGCTTGAGCTCGCGGATCTGACCTGTTCCGTAGACCATATATGCCTTGCCGTTATCGTCAAAGAAGAAAGATGCGTCGTGGAAATGAGGAAGTACCGAATAGAGTTCCCATTTCTCTGTCTTAGGGTCTGTAGTCGAATATACCCATCCCTTTGGCGGCTGGTCGTTAGGTGTGAAGTAAGCGAAGAACCTTCCGTCCTTGTAACGGAGGGATGTGGCCCACTGGCCTCTTCCATATACTGTACCGCCTTCCATGCTGTAGAAAGGAGTCTCCTCAAGCTTGTCGAAGACGTAGCTCACTGTCTCCCAGTTCACGAGGTCCTTCGAGTGCATGATAGGTGCTCCCGGCATGAGGTGCATTGTTGTAGTCACAAGATAGTAGTCGTCACCGACGCGGATAAGGTCGGGATCCGGACAGTCGCTCCAAAGAACGGGGTTTGTGAATGTTCCGTCGCCGTTGTCGCTCGAACGGTCCGGAGCGAATGTGACGGAATTACTGCATGCTGTGGCAAATGCGATCGCCAGAAGCACGGCAGAATAAAGAATTCGTTTCATAGTCGGATATCAGTTTTTGTGTATAATCACAAAGATAGAAAATACTTCCCGATAAAACTTGAATAAATATTACTTATTATGTTTTTTCAATCCATATCCTGCAAAATGTATCAGAAACAACAAAAAAGGCTACATCTTTCCGATGTAGCCTGAAAACTTGTGCCGGAAACTGTTACCAGCCGCCGCCCATCTGCATTTCCTCAACCTTCACGCCTGCTGGAAGAGTGAACATTGAAGCAGGAATCTCTACGTTCTCCTGAACCTTTGTTGCGGTCTGAGTCATTTCGCCGAAATCAGACTTGCTTGAAGACTTGAGGGTGATGCCCTTGTAAACCCATACGGTCTGCTTCTGAGGCTGGCCCATCATGAAGAGAGTAACCTCATACTTCTTGCACTCCTTGCCTGCTACAGTCTCTGTTCCGAGTTCCTTCACCTTGTACTTCTTGATGGCCTTTTCATCAAGGTTGCTGAAGTTTACAGTCTCTCTCTGTCCCATCATCGGCATTTTCATAGCAGTCTTTTCATCATCGTTTACCATAACGGTCTCACCGTCTACAACGATGTTTCTTGACTTTCTGCCGCCGAAGTCAGAAAGGGTAGCCTGCTTCACGCCATAGTCGTCGAAGTAGAGCTCCTGAACGATCTTCTGACCCATCATGTCCATTTCCATTGTTACGATGCCCGACTTTACAGTGTAAAGTTTTTCCTGAGCCTGTGCTCCCACGCAGAATGCTGCCGCGAGAACTGCGAGAATTACTAAACGTTTCATGTTATCAGTAGTTTGTGGTTGTTTCCTGTAATCAAACATTAGATGCTTTTTGCAATGAAAAGTTTAATTTGTATATTTGCAGAATGAAGCTTTATTGGAAATGAAACATCATATATGCGCTGTTCTGTCCGTCTTGTTCCTTATGGCATCATGTGCTCCGAAGGAGCCGGCGGTACATATGCTTCGTCCGCACGAGGAACTTCCGGCCGGAGTTGAAGATGACCGCAGTTTCACCAAGGTCTTCCTGGCCGGTACCATCGACATGGGCAACAGCCGCGACTGGCAGGTGGAACTGTATGAGACATTCTCCTCCATGGACGGCCGATACATTCTTTTCAATCCGCGTCAGGAACATTGGGATGCCTCCCGTCCCGGCGAAATGGACTATCAGGTACGCTGGGAACTTGACCATCTGGAGCAGGCCGACATGATCGTGATGTACATCCTGGGCACAAGCAAGTCCCCGATTTCCCTTCTCGAGATGGGCCTTCATGCGCGCAGCGGAAAGATGCATGTCATCTGCGAGAAGGACTTCTACCGCTACGACAATGTGCGCATCTCATGCGACTGGTACGGAGTGCCGATGTACGACACCTTGGATGAATTTTTGAAAGTATTACAATAAAAGATTGAGTCATGGCTTATTTATGGATTCTTCTGGCAATCTCGTTTGCCGTTTCTTCATTGGGATGGATTTACTTCATCTATTTCTTCAGCATCGGCTACGGCTTTGCGATCTCTGCACTGTCTGTCGCCACTGCGGTGATTTTCCACGATGTGATGACCTTGCCGGTGTGGATACTTTGCGGTGTGCTGTTTGTGTACGGTATCCGGCTTGCGATGTATCTTCTGTGGAGGGAAAAGCGTTCCGCTACATATAAGCACATTCTTTATCAGCCGGAAAACACAACCAGGAAGCCGGTCTTCGTAATGCTCATGATATGGATTTCGTGCGCACTGCTTTATGTCGGACAGATAAGTCCTGCGACCTTCTATCTTCATAATTCCGCTTCAGGTCTCGAAGTCAATCCTGTATGGGCTTGGGCCGGTGCCGTAGTGGCGACTCTGGGTGTCGTCATCGAGATGGTTGCGGATGCGCAGAAAAGCGCTGCCAAGAAGGTGAATGCAAGGAGATATGTGGATACGGGACTTTACCGTTTTGTGCGCTGTCCGAACTATTTCGGTGAGATCCTCATGTGGACAGGCAGCTTCCTCATATGCTTCGGCTCATGCTGTACTGTAGGGCAATGGGTGATCGCTGCGCTCGGATATATTGGTATCGTATATGTGATGTTCAGCGGTGCGCGCAGAATAGAGCTTCGTCAGAACGACACTTACGGTGCCGACCCTCAGTTCCAGGAATATATCCGCAAGACTCCTCTGATCATTCCTTTCTTCCCTATATACAGTGTCGCCAAGTACGGTTGGCTCAAGGGTTAGGGTATGGTAAGGCATGTTGTTGCGGCAATAATCATCAGGGACGGCAAGGTCTTCGCCACCCGTCGCGGTTATGGTGACTGGAAGGGCTGGTGGGAGTTCCCCGGAGGAAAGATAGAGGCAAGGAAGACTCCGCAGGAGGCTCTTTTGCGCGAGATCCGTGAGGAGCTCGATGCGCAGATGAATACAACTGATATGGAGAATATCATTAACGATGTAGTGACCAATCATCCAAATGCAATAATAAGAGGTGCTGCTACACGTGACTATAATTGCCATAGCTATGCTTGGTATTCTCAAGATCTCAATAATAC
>JAZNAW010000026.1:0-7552 GCA_045586745.1 Candidatus Cryptobacteroides sp. | reverse complement strand
CATCGACTTAATGTGCAGTCAAATATCCAGATAAGACCATATAAGGAATACATATCGATCAACCTGAATCCATTCTTCAACCGATACATAAGCCTCGGCAACACATACACGCATACCCACAATAACCTGGGATTCCGTGGCAGCCTGATAGGAATGTACAAGAACTGGATATTCATGGCAGAAATGAACACATCATATCACGAACTGTTCGGTGAAACCATCAACAAAGGAGAAGCTATACACTCGATAGCGATAGGTTACAACAAAGAGAAGTGGGCTATACAGGCCATGATGATGAATCCGTTCACAAACGATTATCACCAGGGAGTAGAGAACCTGTCGAAGCTGGCTCCAAACAAACAGATCGCATTCTCAAGGGATCTCTGCCAGATGGTCATGCTGAATTTCTCGTTCAACCTCTCTTACGGCAAACAGAAGCATACGCAAGGATTAAGAATAGAGAACTCCGACTCCGATAACGGAATCTTGTCAGGAACGAAATAATAATTCCGGTCAGAGGATGTGAGCCCTCTGACCGGAGAATTTCTATTGTAAAAAGAATTAAATTTTGTTATTTTTACAGATATAAATCATAATGGATAATTCGAAATGAACAGTGGATTCAGATCACCGTTCGGTGTCCTGAAGGATAATCCTTCGGATATTGAAAACATCAGAGAATATCTGGTCCTTTATCGTGGTGAAGGTGTCGCTTTGGATGATGACGTATGCCGGGATATCGATCTGGATGATATGTTCTGTTATGCGAACCGATGCATGACTCCTCTTGGCGAGCTTATGCTCTATGACAGATTCCGGCAGATGAAGCGTAACCGAAGGATTGCTGCTGATGAGAGGGAAGTGTCGCGTATCATTGAAGATACTGAATTAAGAACCCGGGTTGAAAAGGTTTTGGGAGCTGTAAATGTAAAGAAAGGAGTATCGGTTACATCCCTTCTGAAAATGTCTGTTCAGATTAGTCGCTGGCATAGGTTTTCCTGGCTGGTACCTCTTTTTGAATGCATTGCATTAGCTTTGATGCTGATATATCTTCCCCCTGCGGCATCAATTTTCTTCGCTGTTGCTGCCCTGATTTTTAATGCATGTCTGCATTATGCCAACAAGTCGTATGTAGATACATATATCCGTCCGCTTATGCAGCTGGACAGGATAAGACAGGCCTCCGTCGGACTTTCAGAACTGGACAGTCTCAATGATCTTCATGAAGTGAATCAGTCAATTAGAAATCTTTCAAGACTATCCTCCCGGTTAAAGGTGTTCACTCTTAATGGAGTGCTTGAATCCGACATCATGGCGATGTTCTACGTTCTGATCGAGTTTGTCAAGATCCTGTTTTGTGTCGAGCCTGTCAGGACGTATGCTATTCTCAAGAAGATGGAAGATGTCAGCAAGGATTCAAGGACCCTTTTCGAATATGTAGGCGGATGGGATGTACTCTATTCCATCGCATCTTTCAGGACCTGGATGGATTCATGTGGATTCAGATGGTCATTACCTTCATTTTGTTCGCAGCATAAGGTCCTTGAAGCCGAGAATATATATCATCCTCTCATCAAGGATTGTGTCCCTAACAGTATCCGGATAGATAAGTCTGTGATAATAACAGGTTCCAATATGTCCGGGAAGTCATCGTTCCTCAGGACTCTGGCTGTAAATATCGTGTCGTCGTATGCGTTGAACATGAGTTTCTCGGAATCATTCCTGTTGCCTCAATGCCGCCTGCATTCAGTCCTGTCCGTATCGGACAATCTTGATGAGGGTAAGAGCTACTATATGTCGGAGGTCATGAGAATCAAGGCTATAATAGATGAATGCAGTTCGAATGAGGAGCAGGTTACGGACTTTGTTTTCATTGATGAGATCTTCAAGGGTACGAATACAGTGGAAAGAATTTCCATCGCTGATTCACTGATAAGTTATCTGTCATCTCTTGAATATACAGTCGCAGTCGTGTCTACCCATGATATCGAACTTGCACGAGGACTGGAAGATACCCTTGATACATATCATTTCAATGAAACGATAGACTCTGAAAAGATATGTTTCTCATACCGGCTGATTCCGGGTGTCGTTTATACCCGTAATGCCATATCATTGCTGAAGCTATGCGGCTATCCGTCATCGGTAATTAAGAAAGCCGAGGAGAATGCAAAGAGTTTTTCCGTTACTTCAGGCTGGTGATGATTTCGTCAAGGTCACCGCTGACCATGTCGAACAGCTTGTACATCAGTTCGGGTTCCTGCATCTGGGGAATGTAGACTATGGTGCGTTTGCCTGAGCCTTTCATCCATCCGGCTTCTGTATGCGCGCTACGGCCGCAGGGGAGTACCAGCAGGCATGTGTCCGCCCACTCAAGTGCATCCAGGTCACATTTGAACTGAAGTTCTGATGCAGGGTGAAGGAGCCCTTTCTTATATTCCTCTACGTCCCATTTGTCGAATTCCGGGTCCAGGTTCTGCCATTTGAATCCGCCCTGTCCGTGAGGCGGATTGCGGAAGTCATATACTTCGTGTCCTGCTTCGCGGAGTCTTTCTACAACTTCTGCATAAAAACAGTTTCTCCAGCTGCTTGCTACATATATCTTTGCCATATTCTTCAGATTTATCCGGCACAAATATACTTTAAATTATATATATTTGTTCAGAATTAAAGATTTGTATCATGGACTATCAGAAGATTCTGGAAGATATATATCTGGAAATACAGCCGTTCGCCGGACAAGGAAGCCAGGCGGACTACATCCCTGCTTTGGCAAAAGTGAATCCGGATCAGTTTGGAATGGCCTTGAAGACGGTTTCAGGGGAATTATATGAATGTCAGAAGTCGGATACACGATTTTCCATCCAGAGTATTTCAAAGGTCTTTGCTCTGGCGATGGGACTGTCCCTGAAAGGAGAGGATCTGTGGAAGATAGTAGGCAAGGAGCCCTCCGGTACCGCATTCAATTCATTGGTCCAGCTGGAGGTGGAAAAGGGAAAGCCTAGAAACCCATTCATAAATGCAGGTGCGATCGTAGTAGCTGATATGCTGATATCGGAGCTGGAGGATCCTGATGCTTCTTTCCTTGGGTTCATTCGTAAACTGAGTGGTTCTGAGACGGTTGACTATAATATGGAAGTTGCTGAATCAGAACGTGAAAAGGGATATCTGAATGCAGCTATCGCCAATATGCTCAAGTATCATGGTACGATAAGGAATGATATAGAGGAAGTATTGATGTTCTATTTCAGGATGTGTTCGGTAGAGATGAGCTGTGCGGAACTTGCCCAGGCATTCCTTGCCTTTACGAACTGCAGACCGTTTGATTATGCCGGGTTCCGTCTTACTTCGTCACAGATAAAGAGGCTTAACGCTGTCATGCAGACATGCGGATTTTATGATGAGGCAGGAGAATTTTCGTATCTTGTCGGTCTTCCCGGTAAGAGTGGTGTCGGTGGCGGTATAGTTGCCGTATATCCTATGAGATATTCTGTTGCAGTATGGGGACCGCGTCTCAATCCGAAGGGAAATTCCATCATGGGAATGAAGGCGCTTGAACTTTTGACGTCTTATACCCAGGAGTCCATATTCTGATGTCATTCAGTACCACTAAATTACCGTTCATACCGTAATTCTGACCATTCGTCGTGGTTGTTTGGAACGGTTGTTGATAATATCGGATTAAACAGTACCTTTGCAAACGAGTTGATCGGAGAGTGGTTCTGAAACTCTCACAACTTATTGGTTATTAGTTTTAGTGTTATTAATTATGTGGTTAGTATGAGACGTCCCCGCGTGAGCGGCGAAGTCTCATTTTTTTATTAAAAAAATGAGACAATCCTCTGATCCCCAGTCACCTGCGGTGACAGCCCCGGGGCATTTCGGTCCTACCCGGACCGGTCGGCATAGCCGACATGTTTATTCAAAAACAAGTACCTTCATGCTTGAATCCTGTCTTGAGTGACATTGTTTGGTCAGTCAAGACAGTGGTAGTTTTTCTATTTTATTGATAGTTAATTGATTATGTGGACTGGTTTTGTCCTGAGTGACCTGGTCCAGTCACTCAGGACAGAAATTGGAGATATCTCGTATCTTTCTGGTCGCTCGACATGACAGGAGGGGACGTGGAGGGATTCTTGAACAGCATTTTCTTACCAGATGCATGTATTTCGTCACTTTTTTGTAAAAATGAGACAATCCTCTGATCCCCAGTCACCTGCGGTGACAGCCCCGGGGCATTTCGGTCCTGGGATCAGTACTCGGCTATGGGATTGCCATCTGCGAAGTATTGGCCGATGACGTCTACGTAGTGGAGATTGTGCATGTCTGTACCGTAATATGATACAAGACCCTTGTCAACTAGGGCCAGCGCATTCTGCTGCGCCTGATCACCATAGAGACCGGCAAGAGATCCGTAGTTGCTCTGTATCCTGACCCCAGCTTCAAGAAAATCCATAAGTTCCCTTTCTGAGAGATAGAAGTATCTTTCTGGATGAGGGAGAAGGGGAGTAAGTCCTAGCGAGATTATCTTCTTGAATTCTTCCAGAGGCTTGATGTCCTTGATGTCTTCCGGATTGAAGATAGGCAGTTCCATAAGGATAAACCTGTCTTCGATAGGCATGAGCCAGTTCTTCTCCAGGACTTCGGGCCATGTTTCAGGTACAAGTCTGTATTCTGCGGAGAGTCTTAAGTCCACATTTACTCCGCGTACATATAGTGCTTCCTGAAGCATTTCAAATGCCGGTCTTATGGTCTCAGGCGTGTTCCTGAATTTGTTGGTGATGTGCGGTGTACATGTGATGCGCTCGAAGCCCCATGAAGCCATGGCGGAGGCAAGCGCCACAGAATTCTCTAAATCTGTTGCACCGTCGTCGAGTCCCGGAAGGATATGGCTGTGGAAATCAAGTTTCATTGCACGATGAATTTTATGAGTTCCTGATAGACGAGATGGACAGGGAGGCCCATGATGGTGAAGAATGAACCTTCTATGCGTCCGATACCTATGTATCCGATCCATTCCTGAATACCGTATGCACCAGCCTTGTCGAAAGGCTTGAATGTATCTACATAGTATTCTATCTCACTGTCAGACAATTCTTTGAAGTGTACAATTGCAGTGTCGCTTGAGGTTATGCATGTGCGTGCATCCCTTACTGTGATTGCAGTAATGACCTTGTGATCTCTGCCGGAAAGGCATTTGAGCATATCGATAGCTTCCTCGCGTGAATGAGGCTTTCCCATTACTCTGTCTCCGCAGAGGACCAGAGTGTCAGAGGTTATAAGAATCTCGTCATCTTCCAGGGCTCTGTGGAAACCGTATGACTTGCCTTCGGAAAGGACTTCCGGGATGCGTTCATGAGGTGTGCTCTCGTCATAGGTTTCCTCAAAAGTATTGCCTGTATCTACAGTAAATTCTATGTTCAGCCCTGCCAGAAGTTCCTTCCTGCGTGGCGAATTGCTTCCGAGAATTATCTTTTTGCCTTTTGTATCCATTTGAAATATTGATAAGGGCCACAAAAATACAAAATTTCTGTGGCCCTTTGATGTTTAGGTTCAGGTTTATAGTATTTTTTTTACAAGTCCGAACATCCTGTACGGCATGTAGCGGAAAGGCAGGTCTATCAGGTTTCCTGTCACTACGATGCTTCGTGTGTGGGTGAACGCTTCAAAGCTGTCCCTGCTGTGGTAGCGTCCCATTCCGGAATTTCCGACTCCTCCGAACGGCACGTTTTCGTTGGCGATATGCATGATGACGTCATTGATGCATCCGCCTCCGGATGATGTCCTGCCTATGATCTCCCAACCTTCTGATTCTTTTCCAAAATAGTAGAATGCAAGAGGCTTCTCACGAGATGTTACGAAGTTTATTACCTTGTCTTTGAATGATTTGCCGCAATCATCTAAAGTGATCATTGGGAATACCGGGCCGAAGATTTCTTCAGTCATGAGAGGGGAGTCAAGAGCGACATCCTCGATCAATGTCGGCTCAATGAATCTTGTTGAAGCGTCCGTACGTCCGCCGTAAATGATCTTGCCATCCTTGAAGTACCCTGTTACACGTTCGAATGCTTTGTCATTGACCATCCTTACATAATGCCTGTCTTCCTTGATGTCTTCGCCATGCAGGTTACGTACCTCTTCAGCAAAAGCCTTTACGAATGTCTCCTTTACGTCCTTATGTATCAGGATATAATCAGGAGCGATGCATGTCTGTCCGCTGTTGAGTGTCTTGCCCCATGCTATCCTCTTGGCAGCGACAGCAATGTCTGCTGTCTTGTCTATGATGCATGGGCTCTTTCCTCCGAGTTCGAGAACGACCGGTGTCAGATTCTTTGCCGCCGCAGCCATGACTGTCTTTGCGAGTGCAGGACTTCCTGTGAAGAATATAATGTCCCATCTCTGTTCAAGCAGTACGGTATTGACGTCCCTGTTTCCCTGCACGACGGCTATATACCTTTCGTCGAATGTTTCAGAAATCATGTCTTCGATAACCTTTGATACATTAGGGACATATGGTGATGGCTTGAGGAGTGCGGTACACCCTGCCGAGATCGCTCCTACAAGCGGATTGAGCAGAAGCTGTACAGGATAGTTCCATGGAGATATGATCAAAGAGCAGCCGAGTGGCTCCTTTGTGATATAGCTTCTCGATGGGAATAGTTTTAACGGTGAGCATGCTTTCTTTCTGCGTGCCCATCCTGCGACATGCCTGATATGATTCCGGATTTCTCCCTTTACAATGCTGATTTCTGTCAGATAGGCTTCCTCGTATGATTTGT
Organism: Candidatus Cryptobacteroides sp.; assembly: GCA_045586745.1. Classification (GTDB taxonomy): domain Bacteria; phylum Bacteroidota; class Bacteroidia; order Bacteroidales; family UBA932; genus Cryptobacteroides. The sequence continues at coordinate 773 of JAZNAW010000026.1, read as the reverse complement.
GAAGGTCCTTCCAAAGTGCGTCACAGAGCTTTCCTTCCCATTTCTCCATTGCGTCCAGCAGTCTGGACAACATTTCCTTCCTGAATCTGATATCAAGCGTTGCCCCCGAAAGGAAGAATTCCTTCTGTGCCTTGTTTATGGCCAGAATCTTTTCTGTAGATGTGTTTTCCATATCAGTCTGTATTTCTCCTGCATATATCCGTCAAAAAATCTTCATTAGCAATTATGAAGCCTTGGAAGCGGGCTTTTCGCTTTTCTTCCTTCCTGTAAAGGCGTCCATGGTGTGATAGATTCCCATTACTTCCCCGAATAGCCAGTCGAATACTCTTGTAGGAAGAAGGAACTGCCAGAATCTGATGAAGTGGAAGCCGAACGGTATTCCCTTGAACGACTTGTTTCTCTCGATTGCCTTGATGATGCGTTTAGCCACGTATTCAGGCTTGAGGATAGGTATGATAGGGGACTTCACCCCGTTGAACATTCCGGTGTTGATATAATATGGTGCAACTGTAGTTACATGGACATTGCTCTTCATGTCCTGGAGTTCGATTCTTACCGAGTCTGACCATCCTATCGCTCCCCATTTGCTGGCTGCATAGACAGACATCTTAGGGTTTGAGAGCATTCCGCCTGCGGATGCGATGGTGCATACGTGGCCGCTGTTGCGCTCGAGCATGTCCGGAAGCATGGCGCGTGTGACGAACATCGGTGCCAGAGTGTTGATGTTCATCGTTCTGGTCATCTCGTCATATGTCTGCTGGTCAAATGTCTTG
>JAZNAW010000025.1:0-2205 GCA_045586745.1 Candidatus Cryptobacteroides sp. | reverse complement strand
ACTCCGCCCGGACGGTGCAATGCCTCGAAAATGGTCACGTCGTATCCAAGCTTTGCAAGGTCGTATGCACATGCCAGGCCTGCAGGACCGCTGCCGATGACGGCCACCTTATGGCCGTTGGCTGCAGCGACTTCCGTCCTGGTACCACCGTTCTCGCGGCTCCAGTCAGCTACGAAACGCTCAAGCTTGCCGATAGCAACCGGCTCGCTCTTCACGCCGAGTATGCAGCTTCCCTCACACTGGGTCTCCTGCGGGCACACGCGGCCGCAGATTGCAGGAAGAGACGAATCCTGCGCGATAATCGACGCCGCATCCGCAAAGTTTCCTGCCGCAACCTGGGCGATGAACTCAGGAATCTTGACGCTTACCGGACATGCTCCCACACAACGCGGATTCTTGCAGTTAAGACATCTTGAAGCCTCAAGCTGGGCCTCTTCTACATTATATCCGTAGCAGACCTCCTCGAAGTTGGTCGCACGCACTTTCGGGTCCTGTTCTCTGACAGGAACTCTTGGAATCCTGTTTGCCATTATTTGCCCCTCCCTATTCTACATTTATGATGTTCGGTAGCATCATGCTCCTCTGTCACATACATTCTCTGACGACGCATAGCTTCATCAAAATCAACGAGATAGCCATCAAACTCAGGTCCTTCGACACATGCGAAACGCACCTTTCCACCTACGGTCACACGGCATGCTCCACACATTCCCGTACCGTCCACCATAAGGGTGTTGAGGGAGACGATCACCGGCAGACCCAGCTTCTTGCATGTAAGCGTCGCAAACTTCATCATGATCATAGGTCCGATTGCCACAGCCTGGTCATATGTCTTTCCGTCCTCATTAACGAGCTTCTCGAGCATCGCTGTTACAAGACCTTTGAATCCTTCTGAACCGTCGTCAGTACAGATATAGAGATTGTCGCACACAGCCTCCATCTCTTCCTTGTAGATGACGAGATCCTTGGTCTTGGCACCGATGATCACATCGACAGCTACTCCCCTTTCATGGAGCCATTTCACCTGAGGATATACCGGAGCGGTACCCACACCTCCAGCAATGAAGACATACCTTTTGCCCGCAAGTTCATCTGCCGGCATTTCTGTGAAGTCTGACGGAATTCCGAGAGGACCTACAACGTCTGCGAAGGCATCACCTTCTTCATATGAGCATATTTCGCTAGTTGATGCGCCGATACGCTGGGTAACGATTGTAACTGTACCAGCCGACTTGTCATAGTCGCTGATGGTAAGAGGAATACGCTCACCCTGCTCGTCTGCCCTCACGATGAGGAACTGTCCTGGTTGAGCAGCTGCCGCAAGACGCGGAGCCTCCACCTTCATGCGGCAGATCGTAGGAGTCAGCATATCCTTTGAAACGATTCTGTACATTTTATAATGTTTTAGGTTTATATCATCAAAACACACAAAGATATGGAAAAATTCACTAACTTAGACAATTATTTGAGATAAAGAGACATGAGAAAGAAAACGGCAACATTACTCGCGGCCGGAGCCATCCTGGCCGCATCATGCACAGAAACTTATTACACCGACAGCCTGGGCATTCCGGTAACTCCGGAAGAAAACCGTGAATATTCATATACCGACAAGAAGTCCGGCTACTGGTATGGAAACACCCACAGCGTTGCATCGCAATGGTATTCCGGATGGAACATCGCCAAGAAGCGCGTGCTTGCAGACTATACGCTTTCCATCAATGGAGAACCGCTTGACAGAAGCCAGGCAGAATGTACCGTATATCCGGACCGATTGGTCCGCAAATGGGAAAACGTCACTGAGACATTCCATATGGTTGACAATCTTCCGATACTTCATATCGGCATTGACACTGATGCAGAACATACTTCAAAATCAATCGGGCTTGACCATACCCTCATTTCTGACTCATACATGAAAGAAGGCTACTACCCAGGAATCTTCTTCATTCCGAAGGAAGCACCTGATGCGAGGATCATGCTCGCGTCAGACGGTGGCGAGGGATACCTGCTCATTTATGGAACAGAAGAAGAATGCATGGATCTTTATGAAGAATTCCATTCTGACGAAACGAAGCTGGACAGAATCACCAAAGAAAGGAAAGACAGAATCAATTCGCTCGTCACAGAGTACAACCCGACAAAGTCCAACCTGCCGGAACTGGACAAGGCCCTCGACTGGATCACAATCACCATGGACGAGCT
>JAZNAW010000024.1:0-6445 GCA_045586745.1 Candidatus Cryptobacteroides sp. | reverse complement strand
GTTCACGAGGCCACGGGCGGCCACGGTTTTCAAATTTCATCACGTCTAAACAAATCAATCTTATCGTTCTATTGAAAGGGCATCTGTCCAGATTTCAGATGAATTACGCGAAGTATGATTTCAGAGACAATAAATAGATTGCATATGGAACTGCCGGCAACTGTAAAGTTGGTGGCAGTTTCTAAATTCCACCCTTTTGAAGCTATTGAGGAGGCTTATGAGGCAGGGCAGAGGACGTTCGGCGAGAGTCGTCCTCAGGAACTCCTCGCTAAAGTGAGACGTCTGGAAGAGATTCGCGCTGAGAAGGTTGCCCAGGCGATGGCTTCCGGTGCTGATGTCGATGCTGCCAAAGGATATATGGCGGATGTCGTGTGGCATTTCATCGGACATCTTCAGACCAACAAGCTGAAGATGGTTCTTCCGTATGTTTCATTGGTGCAGTCTGTTGATTCCATCCGTCTTCTTGAGGCCATTGACAGATGGGCTGCGGCTAATGGAAAGGTGGTAAATGTCCTTCTGGAGTGTCATGTCGCTGCTGAGGAATCTAAGCAGGGCTTTTCCGAGGAAGAACTGATTGATCTTCTTTCATCTTATGTCCATTATGCAAATGTACGTATATGCGGCATTATGGGAATGGCGACATTCACCGATGATGAGAATGTAGTCCGAGCTGATTTCCGGAGACTTCTCGACAGACAGCAGACTCTCCACGACTGGATAGGGGAGAGCCCGAATGTCCACCCAGGCTGCAACGAACTCTCGATGGGTATGTCCGACGATTATCCCCTCGCCATCGAAATGGGCTCCACCATCGTCCGTATCGGCTCGATGATTTTCGGAGAACGGTGCTAAGTCTAAGTGTTTGATATATAGTTTATGTAATATATTGGGTGTCAGGTTGTTATGTTGCGCGGTTTAATGGGCGACGGAGGCGAAGGCTTCGGCCTGGGCGGCGTTCCATACGATGATGGCGCTGCCGTGGCGGAAATAAGTGTCGAGGTCCGGACGACCGAGGTTTGAAGGCTCTGTCTTTGCTGTTCCCTTCTTGATTTCGTCGATAAGAGTCTGCATGTCGCGGACATATGGCATTCCCATTTCGCCGTCACCGAGTTCCGGAAGCCAGTCTCTCTGCCAGTAATGACCGCCATAGATGCGAAGCTTCGCAGTGTTTACCCCATTTTCAGGATTTTCGAGCCAGGAAATCAGGTGTGGCACGGCTGACGCATATTTTGTGAATGCAGCTTCGTTGAATATCCATACTCCATGTCCTGATCCGATTGCATCGCCTGTGAACAGGATATCCTTTCCGTTCATATTGAATACCACTGATCCGTCGGTATGTCCGGGAACCTCAATGGTCTCTATCTCATAGTCTCCGAGATCAAATACATGTCCTTCGCTGATGAAATATCTCTGTGCTTCAGGGAAGCGTGCAGCCATCCTTGTGAAATCTGTTTCAGGAAGTGCAAATTTCACATCCGGATCATCCGCATATGCATGGATCATACCGGTGTGGTCTCCATGGTTGTGGGTGAATGTAATCGTAAGCTCCTTTCCTGCAGCACGTTCTGAAACGATCCGGCGCAAAGATTCTGCTGCGTTGTCAGCCCATCTTATGTTGTTTGAGAGATCGATCAGCAATGCCTTGTCCTTTCCTGTTATCAGATACATGTCGGAGCAGTTGTTGAAATGGGTCTTGTTGCCATCGGCGTCGAATGTCTCTCCTGCAGGATTTGCTGTGTTGTAATCCTGGATATGGTAGACGTTCTTCTCTATTACCGAAACGGTATATGGTCCGATTTCCACATCAGCTGGATTGTCCGCGCATGAGAAGGTCGTCATAGCTGCGATGACAGCCATAATGATATACAATAAGCGTTTCATATGTTCATGGAATTATAATTCAGCAATTATGCCCAAGGGTCGTATCTGCCGTCGTCATCTGTCTCGCGTCGGAGAAGACCTGTGAGTTCATCGATGGCTTCATAGACATTCTCGATATCTTCTTCAGTATCGAATGAATAAGTGTCATATCTGCTGTCCTCCATGGCAATGATTACAGCTCCTCTGATTTCATAACCTCTGCCGTAAAGCATCGTTCCGACTGTGTTGTCCTCAAGATCCTTCATTTGCGCGTTTCTATCGACATACATGGTCACATTCCTCTTCAGACCGCAGGCCTTTGTAATTTTTGTCAGAGAATCCGAAAAGTGTACTGCATCAACTCCATCGGCATCAATGAGCTCCGCCATTTCCTTGAATGACATCGTATTTACATCGGCTTCTACGAAATCCGTATATCCTGAAGGATGGATTATCAGGACTGTCGGTTCTATTTCAGTCTTCTCGACCGGTTCCACTGCCTCTACCGCGACTTCCAGTTCCTGACTCTTTTGTTTTTCCTTCCATACTCCTGTCCAGTATTTCACTTCTTCGCCGTATCCCATATCAGTGAATTCTTCCCAGCATCTTATAATCGATTCCAACCGGCTGTCGTCCCCGTAGCGGACTGCCTTAAGCACTATCATGGCATACTCCTCATCTGTAAGTAACATTTCTTCAGGGATTTCCTCCTCGATTCCGTCAGTTCCCATTATATCCAGAATGATTCCGCAGCACAGATGACAATGGAGTGCCACACCCTTGTGAGCCGCTTCCAGTGCACCAGCAAGGTCCTTTTCAAATCCGAACATTCCGTAAAACTTCGCGTAAGCAAGTATGTATGCGCTGAAATTGCCTCCCAGTCTGATGCCTTCAGGCAGATTTGCCGCCAGCCTGTCATGGATTTCCTTCTGCTGTTCAGCGGACAGTTCATCCCAGTTGTCCTCATGTTCGATTCCCCAGACAGAGCAATCTGCGACTCCCTTTTCAATACCTTCCTTCATGAGTGCGTCATACTTTTCCATCTCTCCGTTGGCAAAATGTATGAAGGCAAGATCATAAATAGGATAATAGAGACCGCCGGCAATACATTTTTCGTATGCTTCGATCGCCTCGTCAGTGCGTCCTTCAGCCTCATAGAAGCCACCTGCCTGTGCCAGCCACAGCAGTGGAGCTTCTGAATCCTTCATCCTTTCTATCGCTTCAGCAATTGCCGTATCTCTTCTTGCAGGAACAATGTTGCCCCAGAAGAGGTCGTGGTTCTTGCGAAGAAATGCCAGCTCGCTTCCTTCTTCCTGTGCCTGGACATTGAGAATAAGTGCCATGACATTGCTTTTCTCCCATATGCCTCCCTTGTCCTCGTTGTAGCTATCTCCATTGTATGTCATATATGACAGCATCTGCTTCGCGTCTGCCACTCCGTCAGCGGATGCAGACTCAAAGCATCTTTTGGCCTCTTTCATGGATTTGGCACCATCAGGCCTTACGCGGTAAAGCCATTGTCCGTAGCCGTATTTTCCGTATGGATCCTCGCTTTTGCGAAGTTTTTCTACCATTTCCGGGGAAAGCTTGAATATTTCCCTGTAGTTCCAGAAATGCTTCAGGAACTCAATATCTTGTGTGATTTCGAAGTCTGTCATAATGGCTGTTGTTATTTAGTTGTACTTGTTAAAGAGTCTTCTAAGATAATTCTTCTATCATTGCCTTTGCCACGGCAGCAGATGCTCCTGTGCCTCCCAGGGCGTTGCGGATATCTGCGTAGTCGTCCAGCATCTTCTCTCTGCGCTGCCTATCTTCAATGAGCTCTCTGATTTCAGTGACCAGGGCATCTGAGTTGCAGTCGTCCTGGATGAATTCCTTGAATGCAAGGCGGTCCACGATAAGATTGCCAAGGCTTATGTATCTGATCCTGACTATCTTGCGTGCAATCCAATAGGTTATTGGGTTAGTTATGTAACCTACGACCTGCGGTGTGGCGAACAAGGCGGTTTCAAGAGATGCCGTGCCGGAATTCACTACTGCAGCCTCTGCATGACGTATGATTGACTGGGTCTCTCCGAAGATGACTTTTATATAATTCCTGTTTTCTTCAGTCAGCCAGGATTCATAATCAGCCATTGTGCGTGCTGGAGCTCCTGCAATCAGGAACTGATAGCCGGAATACTGGGGGAGCGAGTGCATCTTTGCTGCAAAGTCTGTCAGTACAGGCATCATCGTGCTTATTTCTGGCTTTCTCGAGCCGGCAAGCATTGCGATTACCGGTCTGTCTACCAGCCCAGCTCTGACAAGAAACTCCTCACGGGTCTCTTTCATTGCCTGAGAATCGTCTACGGCATCTACCAGCGGATTGCCTTTGTATATATAACTGATGCCTTTTGCGTCGAAGTACGGCTTTTCGAACGGGAAGACGATGAAGAGCTTGTCCACATACGCCTTAAGTTTCTTTATGCGGCCTTCTCGTGAGGCCCATACTTTCGGAGCGATGTAGTAGAAGACCTTGAATCCTGCTTCATGAGCAAATTCGGCGATCCTGAAATTGAATCCGGGGTAGTCGATAAGAATCACTACATCAGGATTCCAAGCCAGGATATCTTCCTTGCAGAACTTTACGTTCTTCATCAGTTTTCCAGCCTTTGCCAACACCTCCACGAATCCCATGACAGCACCTTCCTTGTAATGTCTGACCAGACCACTCTCTGGTGCTGTGAGGTCTGGAGTGTTTTTAGAAACCGTGCTACCCCCCTGGCCGCAGGGGGAGGGGCCCAAACTTGTTTGGGAGGGGTCGTTTCTGAAAATACTCCAGACCGATTTCATCAGGTCGCCGCCCCAGAAGCGGATTTCTGCCTTGGGGTCCTCTGCGTATATGCCTTTCATCAGGTTTGAACCGTGAAGGTCACCCGACGCCTCGCCTGCTATGATGTAATATCTCATATTCTCTAGAAGATTCTGCGGAGTCTTTCAAGCTCCTGATAATCAGTGCAGTCGACATTGTGAGCGGTTATGCTTATGTAGCCGTCTGCGACGATCCTGTGGTCGGCTTCTTCTGTGTTGCGTGGGTCGTCTATGAATTCTCCGACCATCATGTACAGGTCTTCACCCTCCTCCAGTACAGGGTTCGAGCTCTGACCCAGAAGTTCAGGAGTGATGCCGTATTTCCTGTAATGCTCCACATCCCATTCCTTGAATTCGCGTATCCATTTTCCAAGTCCCTGGTAACCGATGCGGATGCCCTTAATCCTGTCAACTGGAATGTCCGGGAAATTCACGTTGTAATATATTCCGTGCTTCTGTGGCAGTTCTTCCAGAAGTTTACGGAATATCTCTCCGAAATAGCGGCTTACTCCGCTGAAGTCTGCATCGGGATGAAGCGTGTCGAGAGATACGCCGATTGCAGGAATTCCGTTCAGAGCCGCTTCCTCTGCAGCTCCGAGAGTTCCCGAATAGCACGCTGCCGTAGATGCATTCGAACCGTGGTTTATGCCGGAAACGACGACATCAGGAAAATTGTCGAGGAACATTGTGTTCAGTCCGAATTTCACGCAGCTTGCAGGAGTCGCATCGACATAATGCCATCCTCCTCCAAGGTTCTTGTGCGCGATCTGCTTGAATCCCAGAGAAACGGCCATGGACATGCCTGACTGGTGGTGTTTTGGAGCTATAACGGTCACTTCTCCGTACTCTTTCATTATGTCGGCGAGCACCTTTATGCCCTTTGCCTGATAGCCGTCGTCGTTGGTAATGAGTATGCGCATTTTATTGTGATAAATTTCATACAAAGATAGGTAATATATTGATAAATTTTTCTAAATTTGCACCGATTTTTGCTGGACTAGGTCCGGCTTAATATAAATGGCAATTAAAGTTTAACTTTATATTAATTTTAACAAACAATGATTAAAGTAGGTATTAACGGTTTCGGCCGTATCGGACGCATGGTTTTCCGTGCAGCTGTTGAGAACTTCTCAAACGACATTCAGATTGTAGGTATCAACGACCTTCTCGAGCCAGAGTATCTTGCTTACATGCTCAAGTATGACTCAGTTCACGGTCAGTTCAAGGGTGAGGTTGCTGTTGAGGACGGCGCACTCGTAGTTAACGGTAACAAGATCCGCCTTACTGCAGAGATGGATCCTGCAAACCTTAAGTGGGATGAGGTTGGTGCTGAGGTAGTTGTTGAGTCAACTGGTCTCTTCCTCGAGGACGAGAAGGCACGCAAGCACATCACTGCAGGTGCAAAGAAGGTAATCATGTCAGCACCTTCAAAGGACGCTACTCCAATGTTCGTATACGGTGTCAACCACGAGACATACGCTGGTCAGGACATCATCTCTAACGCTTCATGTACTACCAACTGTCTTGCACCTATCGCTAAGGTTCTCAACGACAAGTTCGGTATCGTAAAGGGTCTCATGACTACAGTTCACGCTGCTACTGCAACTCAGAAGACAGTTGACGGTCCTTCACGCAAGGACTGGAGAGGTGGTCGCGGTATCCTCGAGAACATCATCCCTTCATCAACTGGTGCTGCTAAGGCTGTAGGTAAGGTTCTTCCTGTTCTTAACGG
>JAZNAW010000023.1:0-19876 GCA_045586745.1 Candidatus Cryptobacteroides sp. | reverse complement strand
ACTCATCGTATTTGACTATTGTGAAGAATACAGCAACTGGGAGGCGGAAAAGAGCCTCGTACAGTGGATGAACGAGCAGAATCTCACCGGTATCTACGGTATTGATACCCGTGAGCTCACAAAGGTTCTTCGTGATAAGGGTGCGATGAAGGCTGCCATCATCCCTGAAGGTGCGGCAGCACCGGCGGAAGCGGTTGCTCCATCTCCTGCAGATGTATGCTGCAGCGGGCCTATAGTCTATCCTGCACAGCCGGCCCAGGCAGTTGAGAATATCAACGGAAGCAAGGCTGCGGTAGCTGAAGGAAAGAAGGTTGTCGTTGTGGATCTAGGTGTAAAGCACAGCATAATAAGAGGACTCATCGCCCGTGGCGCAGAAGTTATCAGAGTGCCTTACAACTACGACTTCACAGAAATGGAATACGACGGTGTGTATGTTTCAAGCGGTCCGGGATGTACATGTAACTGTGAGGAGACAGTAGCTGTTCTGAAGAAGGCCCTTGCAGGAAACAAGCCGGTATTCGGAGTAGGAATGGGTTATCATCTTATGGCAAAGGCTGCTGGATGTGAGCTCGTAAGACTCGCTCATCCGCACAGAGGCGCAAACCAGCCTGTACGCAAGGAAGGTACAAACCGCACATATATTTCTTCACAGAATGTATATCGTGCTGTCAAGGCCGCATCCATTCCTTCTGACTGGGAGGTTTACTTCACAAACCTTAATGACGCTTCTGTAGACGGTATCCGTCATAAGACAAAGCCTTTCATCGGTCTGAATTTCGCTCCAGAGGTTTGTGTAGGACTGACAGAAAACATCACTCCACTTGATGAATTCATCTCTAAACTTTAAAAGAGATCCCCGGTAGGTCGGGGAAGACGTTAAGATTATGATAGACAACAACATAAAGAAAGTCGTAGTGCTCGGTTCGGGAGCACTCAAGATCGGTCAGGCAGGAGAGTTTGACTATTCGGGATCACAGGCACTCAAGGCCCTCAAGGAGGAGGGAATCGAGACTATCCTCATCAACCCTAACATCGCGACAGTGCAGACTTCTGAGCAGGTTGCAGACAAGGTGTACTTCCTTCCAGTGACAGCATATTTCGTTGAAAAGGTTATCCAGAAGGAAGCCCCACAGGGTATCCTCCTCGCATTCGGTGGCCAGACTGCCCTTAACTGCGGTGTGGATCTGTATGAGGCCGGAATCCTGGACAAATATAATGTAAAGGTGCTTGGTACTCCGGTTCAGGCGATCATGGATACCGAGGACCGCGAGTTCTTCAATGCAAAGCTTGCTGAAATCAACGTGAAGACTATCAAGTCACATGCGGTTGAGACTGTCGAGGCAGCAAAAGAGGCGGCAAAGGAGCTTGGTTATCCGGTAATCGTACGTGCTGCATATGCACTCGGCGGACTTGGTTCAGGCTTCTGTAACAATGAGGAAGAACTCGTCACCCTTTGTGAAAGTTCATTCTCATTCTCTCCTCAGGTTCTCGTGGAGAAGTCTCTCAAGGGCTGGAAGGAGATCGAGTACGAGGTGATGCGAGACCGTTATGACAACTGTATCGCAATCTGTAACATGGAGAACTTCGACCCGCTTGGTATCCATACCGGTGAGTCAATCGTCGTCGCTCCTACGCAGACACTCAGCGCCAAGGAGTGCCAGTTCCTCCATGACCTTGCGATCAAGATGGTGCGCCATATCGGTATCGTAGGTGAGTGTAACGTACAGTACGCATACGACACCGATTCAATGGAATACTATGTGATCGAGATGAATGCACGTCTCAGCCGTTCTTCAGCTCTTGCGTCAAAGGCAACAGGTTTCCCTATTGCATTCGTTGCGGCAAAGATAGGTCTCGGATATGGTCTCTTCGATATCAAGAACTCAGTTACCAAGCAGACTCCTGCATTCTTCGAGCCTGCCCTTGACTATGTTGTGGCAAAGATTCCTCGCTGGGACCTCTCAAAGTTCACAGGAGTATCCCGCAAGATCGGTTCATCGATGAAGTCTGTAGGAGAGGTAATGTCGCTCGGACGTAACTTCGAGGAAATCATCCAGAAGGGTCTCCGTATGATCGGTCAGGGTGCAAACGGATTCGTTGGCAACAAGGAGATCAAGGTTGACGATATCGACCAGGCGCTGAATGAGCCTACAGACAACCGTATCTTCGTGATCAGCAAGGCAATGCAGGCCGGTTATACGGTGGACCAGATACATGCCCTCACCAAGATCGACAAGTGGTTCCTCAATAAGCTCATGGGTATTGTCGAAACACATAAGGAGATGCGCAAGTACGATAACTGCGAACAGATGCCTCTCGAACTTCTCAAGAAGGCAAAGGTTCAGGGTTTCTCTGACGTACAGGTCGCGAATGCTCTCTATAAGGGTATGGACAGCGAAATGGCTGAAGACATCGTGCGCGCATTCAGAAAGGCACATGGTATCGTGCCATGCGTGAAGCAGATCGATACACTTGCAGCTGACTATCCGGCCGCAACAAACTACCTCTATCTTACCTACGGCGGTAACTTCAATGATGTCAAGTATCAGCATGATAAGAATTCAGTGATCGTTCTCGGTTCGGGTGCATACCGTATCGGAAGCTCCGTTGAGTTCGACTGGTGTTCTGTAAACGCTCTCCAGACAATACGCAACCAGGGATACAGGGGAGTGATGATCAATTACAACCCTGAAACAGTATCGACAGACTATGACATGTGTGACCGTCTTTACTTCGACGAGCTCACATTCGAGCGTGTGATGGATATCCATGACCTTGAGAATCCTCATGGAACAGTGGTATCCGTGGGAGGTCAGATTCCTAACAACCTCGCTCTTCGTCTCGACCAGAACAAGGTGAACATCCTCGGTACAAAGGCTACATCAATCGACAAGGCAGAGGACCGTCATAAGTTCTCGTCAATCGTCGACGCTCTCGGTATCGATCAGCCTAAATGGAAGGAACTTACAAACTTTGACGAGGTGGACCAGTTCATCGATCAGGTCGGATTCCCAGTCCTTGTACGTCCTTCGTATGTGCTTTCAGGTGCGGCGATGAACGTATGCTACAACCATGAGGAGCTTCGCAATTTCCTTGGTCTCGCTGCGGAAGTTTCTGAAAAACATCCTGTTGTGATGTCTGAATTCATGCAGCGCTGCAAGGAGATAGAGTTTGATGCAGTAGCTGATAATGGTGAGGTCATCGCATATGCGATTTCCGAACATGTGGAGTTTGCCGGAGTACACTCTGGCGACGCTACTATCCAGTTCCCTCCGCAGAAGCTTTATGTAGAGACTGTACGCCGCATCAAGAAGATAGCAAAGAAGATTGCATCTGCCCTTGAGATTACAGGTCCTTTCAACATCCAGTTCCTTGCAAAGGACAACTACATCAAGGTAATCGAGTGTAACCTCCGTGCTTCACGAAGCTTCCCGTTCGTTTCCAAGGTGCTCAAGATCAACATGATCGAGCTGGCAACTAAAGCGATGCTTGGACTGAAACCGGCTGCACCACGCAAGTCTGCGTTCGACCTTGACTATGTAGGTATCAAGTCTTCACAGTTCTCGTTCTCACGTCTCCAGCAGGCTGACCCTGTCCTTGGAGTGGACATGCACTCGACAGGTGAGGTTGGATGTATAGGCGACGATTTCAATGAGGCGCTCCTTAACTCTATGCTTTCTGTTGGATATGAGATTCCGGAGAAGAATATCCTCATATCGTCAGGAAATGCTCTGCAGAAGGCAGATCTTCTCAATGCATGCAGCCTTCTCCATGAAAAAGGTTACAAGCTCTACGCTACTGAAGGCTCTGCAAAGTATCTCAATGAGAACGGCATTCCAGCTGAACGTGTCATCTGGCCTACAGAGGCACAGGACCCTGAACTTGCCGGCAAATACAGACAGGCTATGGAAATGCTTGCGAACAAGGAGCTGGACCTCGTAATCAATATCCCGAAGAACTTCTCCCACAGGGAACTCACTAACGGATATCATGTACGTCGTGCTGCGATCGACTTCAATATTCCGCTTATCACGAATGCCCGTCTGGCAACAGCCTTCATACGTGCATTCTGCGCAATGTCCATCGATGATATCCAGATCAAGAGCTGGGATCAGTATTAATGGCATGTTGTGTAAAGTGCTGTTTATCAGGTAATTACAATGAATCGCCTGCGTCTTTTGACGCAGGCGATTCTCTTTAACGTCTTGGTGATCAATAGGTTAAGCTATCCGTTTGCTGCGACTGACGATGAAGACTCCGCCGAAGACCATAGCAGCTGCAAGGATCTTCTGCCATGTCAGTATGTCCATGCCTATGATTATGCTGATCACTGTAGCGATTATAGGCTGTATATAGCTGTACATGCTGACAAGGGTAGGGCGTATGCGTTTCTGTCCGAAAGGAATCAGGAAATAGGCAAAAAATGTGGCGAATACTATAAGGTATCCCAGTTCCCACATCTGTGCCGGCCGTATCTGGGTCCATGAAAGGCTGAATACTTCCCTGAAGGAGAGAGGCAGCGACATGAGTGCGGAGAAGAGGAATATCCATTTCATGAATGTGATAACTGAATATTTAGCTATCACAGGCTTGAATATGCCAAGATAAAGGGAGAAGCTCAGGCTGTTTACAAACATCAGCAGGATGCCTGAAAACTTGCTTTCCGTCACTCCTGAACTGCCGTTCGAGTTGTTCACTATCAGGAATACTATGCCGCATAGACTGAGAAACACTCCGCCTGCCTTCTGATATGAAAGCGGTTCCTTTAATACGATAGCTGCGATGAACATCGTATATATAGGCGACATCGAGCTTATGATGGAGCAGTGCATCGGCGTTACATCCGGAATAGCCATCAGGAAAGACAGCTGCGTCATGAAATATCCCAGGAACGCAGCAGCAAATATCTTAAGATAATCCTGCTTATCCACTTTTTCTGCCGGCATGAAAAGCGACAGCAGCCAGAATATCATACCTGCTCCCAAAGACCTTAATGTAAATATCGCAATAGGGGAAATCAGGTGTCCTCCTGTAAGATCCTTGCATACTATTATGTTGATTCCGAAGATGGCATATGCTGCAAAACATGCCAGATGTCCGGAAATAGTTCCCTGTTTTGTCATTATACGTCTTTTAAGATGCAAATTTAATAATTCTGCAAATAACATCGAAAGGCATAGAAATTGACTTGTCACGCAAGCAGTGTGTTTTATTAATTATTAGTGTTATGAAAAGAGTTGTTTTAGCATTGTCAGTTGCAGTCATGATGGCCGCTTTGGCAGGATGTAACAGTCAGAACGCCCAGCAGAGAAAGGCTATGGATGAGCCGATGAAGCAGGAGCGTGAGTTTATGGATCAGGCGATCCGACATCGCAGTCCTGATGTGATGAGAGTAGATGTAATTGACAGTACAGTCGTCTATACTCATATCTATGATGGTATTGTAGATGTCAAGGCTTATACTTATGATGGCGATGTTTGCGTAGGTGTGGAAAGAGTCTATACATTCCCAAGCCAGATGAGCGCTCTGCGTCATTATCGAGACGCAATTGAGAAAGCGGAATTGTATGATAACGTCGAATTGTTCAAGAATCAGGTCAGGTACAAGCTGAAGGATGCTCAACAGAAGCATGAGACTAAAGGACTTACAAAGGATCAGCTTAAGGCGAAGTTCGACAAGCAGATTGCTGATGCAAAAGCAGATATGGCAAGAGATAAGGACAAGATGAAGGACCATCATAAGGATGACAGGAAGAAGTAGCCTTCATTATGACAAAAAGACCTGCTGGGCGAGAGCTGCAGCAGGTCTTTTTGTTTATGGCGGAGACACTTCCTTAGAGCGTAATCTCCTGTCCGTTATATTCAACGGTCTTCACGCCGTCCTGTCCTACGATGCGGACATTGAACTTTCTGTTCTTCAGCATGTCAGGGAACTCGCCCTGAACAGCACCCACAGTCAGTTTCTTCTGACGGTCGTTCCATTTGAAGGTGATTGTCGAATATTCCCCCTTCTCGTAGTTGTAGTTGTCTCCCTCGTCTTCGTAGAGGGTAAATTCTGCATCGGCACCAGGGTAAACGACTATGTCTAGGTTATCCCACTTGCTTTCCTCTGCATACATCATGACCGGAGCCTGAGGGATGATGCTTCCTGCGCGGACGAACATAGGCACTTCGTCAAACTTTGTTTCGATCGTCACGTCCTGGCCGCCCTTATATCTGGTCTCTGTCCAGTAATAATACCAGTCAGCGCCTGCAGGAAGATATCTGGTTGCAGTCTTGTTTTCGTTGAAATCCACTGCTTCAGCAAGCTTCTGAGCAACTTCTGTCCTGTCCCATCCGGTCATCTCGTTTGTTCTGATGACCTTTTCATCCGTGTACTGAGCATTGACTACAGGAGCTGCAAGAATACTGTTTCCGAAAAGGAACTCATCAGTCATGTCCCATACTTTCCTGTCATCAGCAAAATCATAGACCAGTGCGCGGAGATAGCTTCCGTCGTTGTCTGTAACCTGCCATGCCGTGCTGTAGATGTATGGGAGGAACTGGTAACGGAGTCTGATGGTCTTCTCAATCGCATCGTATGCTGCGTCACCCTTCTTACCGAACTGATAGATTTCGCGTGGAGCATCTGCGCCATGGCTGCGGAATACAGGGCAGAAGAATGCATACTGCATCCAGCGTACATAAAGTTCCTGGAACTGAGGGTTCTTTGGTGCCGAGCCGCTTCCCATTGTGTTGTATCTGCTGCAGAAGAAGCCTCCGATATCGGTGTTGAAGTTAGGACATCCTGTCATTGTGTAGTTGAGACCTGCAGGTACCTGCTTGCGGAGCATGTCCCATGTAGAGTTCACGTCGCCGCTCCAAAGTCCCGAGCCATATCTCTGCTGTCCTGCAAAAGCCGAACGTGTCATGATGAAAGCACGCTTCTGATCGGAATCCTTGCGGAGATTGTCATATACGCCGCTTACAGATGCGAGAGGGAAGGCGTTTCTGTATCTTCTCCATGTACCGTCACCGGCAGTATGGTCATAGTGTGAATCCTCCGGGTTGAAGAAGTCAGGGTCGGTCGAGTCCATCCACCATGCGTCGATATCGTAGTCTACGAGTCTCTTGAGATACTTCCAGTAGATGTCTCTTGCCTCCGGATGGAGGGCGTCGTATACTCTTACGCCGCTAGGGTAGTCCATGCGTGGAGGCCAGAATGCGCTTAAACCGCTCTGCGGCCATGTCTGGAAGTCATAGAGAAGCCCCTTTGCCTCGAGATCTCTGAAGGCCTCTGTCATAGGACCGAAACTTGCCCAGATACTGATCATGAGGTGGGCGTTGTTCTTGTGGACTTCGTCAACCATCCATTCGCCGTTCACGTATGTGTCGGCCAGGAAGTCCATGGCGTTCCATGTGTAGTTGCTGCCCCAGTACTGCCAGTCCTGGATGATACCGTCGAGAGGAACGTCGTTAGCCCTGTGCCAGCGCACTACCTCAAGAAGCTCGTCAACAGACTTGTATCTTTCACGGCACTGCCAGTAACCGAATGTCCAGAGAGGGAACATCGGGACGTCGCCGCTCAATGTGCGGATCTGGGCGTTCACGCCGTCGGCTGAACCGCCGTACATGAAATAGTAATCGATGTCATCGCCGACTTCGGCGGAGAATTTCATTCCTTCCTCGTTGTCGATGAACTGCGAACGTGAGTAATTGTCCCAGAAGATACCCCACCCCTTGATGGACTGGATGACGTGCTGGTAGTCCTGGGTGTTGTTCTGTTCCATGTTCATGTGGGTCGAACCTCTGTGGTTCAGCTTGCCGTCCTGAGTCACTCCGAGTCCATAGATAGGTTCTTCCTTATCGAGCTGGTATACTATGGTTGTGCGGAAACTTCCTGCGTCAGGACCGGATGTCCTCTCCTCGAATCCAAAAGATTTCTCCTTGAGAAGGTTCTTTCCTTTTGTAAGAAACTGTACGAGTCCGGTCTTCTTGTCTATCTTCACTGTAAGAACGGAGGTCTTCAAGGTTACGGCAGATGAGTTCTCTGATTTCTGAACATCTACTTTCTGAGGAGCCATTGTGACTACCAGGCTCTCTCTTGTGTTTCCCGGCTTTCCGACAGGAACCTTTACGACTCTGACGATTTCCGGTGAGTAGAACGTCACCTTTGTGACAATATCCCCCGTATTTACTTCTACTGGGGTAACTGGGCCTGCCTGAGCACCGGCTAAGAATACCAGAAGACAGACGATGGTCATAAATATATTTCTCATAGCATTAGTGTTATATAAAAACAAATATACCTGATTTTTGTGAATAAATCAGGTAAATTGTTTCATTTGATATGGAATTTATATCATTACATGTCGTCCTTGTCCATATTCTGGAGAAGTGCATCGTTTGTTCCGTATTTGTGCATGCGGTCCTGAAGGAGTTCCATTGCTTCAATGCATGTCATGTCTGCAAGGAATTTCCTCATGATCCATATGCGGTTTGCAATGGCAGGGGAGTACAGCAGATCGTCTCGACGGGTACTTGACAGAGTGACGTCCACTGCAGGGAAGATACGCTTGTTGGAGAGTCTTCTGTCAAGCTGGAGCTCCATGTTACCTGTACCCTTGAATTCCTCGAAGATCACCTCGTCCATCTTTGATCCTGTCTCTGTCAATGCAGTAGCAAGGATTGTGAGCGAACCGCCGTTCTCGATATTACGCGCAGCACCGAAGAACCTCTTTGGCTTATGGAGCGCGTTTGCATCGACACCTCCCGAAAGCACCTTTCCGGATGCCGGCTGAACAGTATTGTATGCACGTGCAAGACGGGTTATCGAGTCAAGAAGGATGACGACATCGTGTCCGCACTCTACCATCCTCTTTGCCTTCTCAAGCACCATGTTCGCTACCTTTACATGTCTTTCTGCAGGTTCGTCAAACGTTGAAGCGACGACTTCAGCCTTTACGCTGCGTGCCATGTCTGTAACCTCCTCAGGACGCTCGTCGATAAGAAGCACGATCATGTATACTTCAGGATGGTTGTCCGCGATTGCGTTTGCGATAGACTTCAGAAGCATTGTCTTACCGGTCTTCGGCTGTGCGACGATAAGTCCTCGCTGTCCCTTTCCGATAGGGGTGAACATGTCGACGATTCTGCATGACATGTCGTTATGTCCGTTGCCGAGAAGGTTGAATTTCTCCTCCGGGAAAAGAGGCGTGAGGAAGTCGAACGGAATACGGTCACGGATGAATTCAGGCGTACGGCCGTTGATGAACTTGATCCTGACGAGTGGGAAATACTTGTCTCCAGCCTTTGGAGGACGGATTTCTCCGGTCACTGTATCACCTGTCTTGAGAGCGTGCTGCTTTATCTGGTACTGCGATACATATATGTCATCAGGGGAATTCAGATAATTGTAGTCGGAAGAACGGAGGAATCCGTATCCGTCAGGCATGATTTCAAGAACTCCGGTAGCCTCGACAACACCGTCGAACTCCGGTGCCTGCTCCTGATGCTGACGCTGCTGTTTTTCCTGATTCTGCTGTCCGTTGGCCTTGTTATCCTTGTGCTGGACAGCTTGTTTCTGAACTTCCGGGGTTTCCGGTTTCTCTTCCTTTGTTATTTCCTTTGCATCCGCAATCTCCTCTACTGAAACAGGCTTGTTCTGATTCTGGACGTTTTTCTGGATTCTGTTTCTTTTCTGCTTCGGTTGCTTGTTTTCCGTTTTCTGTTCCGTTGATTCCAGCTTGACCTGTTCTGAAACCTCCTTTACGTCAGCCTTGATTTCCTGTACTTCAGGCTCCTTTATGGCACTTTTCGGTTTGCGTCCACGTTTCTTCGGCTGCTTGTTCTCTTTCACGGTTTCTTCCTTGCTCTCTGTCACCTCCTCCTTAACTGTCGGCTTTTCTTCTTTGACAGGAGTTTCCTGAAGCTGTTCAGCCTTTACTTCAGTCTTTACTTCTGACTTTTTCGGACGGCCTCTTTTCGGTCTGGCCGGCTTTTCAGGGGCATTGTGTGCATTATGTCTGGCCTCTTCGTCAAGAATCGCATAGACCAGAGTGTCCTTGTCCATTTTCTTGAAACCCTTGATGTTGAGTTCTGAAGCGATGGAATGGAGTTGCTCCACGTCCATGTCTCTCAGTTCAAAAATCTTATGCATATACAATATTAAATAAATGATTATTCAGTCATTTGGGACTTCCTTGTGACTTGGGAGACACAAAGGTAGTAAATTAATATGAATTATCCCAGAAACTGCTGCTCTTCTTGAATCGCAAAAGGTCTGCCAAAGCAGCTGCATTAGCCTGAATTCTGAAACTCCACGACTGCCACTGACCCGTAGGAATCCAAGAAACATTGATGTTGAAGCAATGCAGGTCATATGTGGCTGCCAACTGTGTGGTTGTCATCTTCATCGCCATCAGGTCAAATCCGGATGTCATGTTCAATGACATGCGTGGAGTCAGTTTGATCTGACCGCTGAAGTTGACGGTCTGTGTAAAGTTGTGCTTCGTGATCTTCTGGCCGTTTGAGAACTGGTACGACTTGTTATAGTTGAAACTGTAGCTCAGGTTGATTGACCACGGAGCATTCGGATTCATATAATAAGTCCAACCTCCCGGAATATATTCTCCGGTTATAGGGTGGTAGTATATTCTCTGATATGCAGCAGTGGATCCGGAACCCATTCCAGCCCCGTCGGTTCCGTCATTTCCTTTCATACTGCCTTCGCCCGAAAGGGAATATGACAGCGACATATTTGCATTGGTCATTCGGAGCAGACCTTGTCCTTCCTGTATGGCAAATCTGTTTATCTTTCGTCCTGACGGGCTGTTCTTGTCGACCAGTATGGCATATGGGTCGAGGCTCATTCTGGCGTTCAGTCCCAGTTTTCCGAATACGGATGTTGACATGGAAATGTCCACAGGGTTCAACTTCAATGAGTCAGCCAGGAATCTGTAGCTTGTAGAAATGTTAAGGTTGTCAATCAGCTTGATCTTCTTTGTGCCTGTTCCGGTAGTGTCCTGCAGGTCACGGACCTTTGCCTCTAAGTTGTTTCCTATCGAAAGGTTCATGCTGGCGTTCTTGCCTTTTCCGGGCACAGATCCCATCTGACCGGCATAGATGTTATAGTCCTGCGTCTTGACCTGTCCGTTCTTATCAGTATATGTAAGAGTTCTCCAGCCGTTGAAATATGTTCCCAGTTCAGGGCTGAAGGATGCCGATATTGACGGTGATACTACATGCCTGATGGCCTGCAGCTTTCTGTGTTTTCCGAAATTGAAGATACCATAGAGTCTGGTGCTCATGGAAATGCTGCCGGAATATGTGTGCGTCGCTCCGAATGTGCCGAATGCCTTTCCCTTTATGTCTTCCACCTTTCCGGTCTCGGCATTATATTCCTTTTCAGTCTTACGGAAGAACCAGTTCATTCCGTACTGGACGCTAGGCGTGATGTTGATGTACTTCAATGCTGTAAAGTTCGGCAGACCGATCTGGAAGTTATGGTTCATACCGTTCTGGAACTTGTCAATAAGCCCGGGCTGCTTGAATTCAGATGCCTTGAAGCTGATCTTGTTCTGAAGGGACGTGTTGTATCCCAGAGAGAATTTTTCGTACCATTTCTCTTTGCCTACTCTGTTCTTCTGCTTGAAAGGGTAGAATCTGTTTACGGAGAATGAGATGTTAGGAAGAGTGAAGGAGTAGGAACTGTCTCTCGAGTTCTGGTTGTGCAGGGCATTGATGGAAAGATTCATCTTGCCGTTCCAGTTCTTTGAGTAAGATATTGATGATGTTATCTGGTTTTGAAGAGCCTGCTCCACGCTGGTCGAGTTATACCTGCTGTTCGAAGGGCTGGAGAAGTTTACGGAAGCGGAGAAGGTTGTTCCTGGTCTTGCCTTAGAATCCTGGGAGTGGTTCCACCTTACTGAGAAATTTCGGGTCTGGAAGAAGTCTGTACTTCCTTTTTCTCCTGTCTGGTCATTCGAATACGTAAGGGAAATGCTTCCGTTGAACTTATAGTTCACCTTATATCTTGAGTTGAAGTCGACACCCCAGGAACCCAATGTGTAGATGTCTCCTGTCAGCGCAACGTCAAAATAGTCACCCAGAACAAAGTACATTCCCAGATCTCTGAGATAGAATCCTCGCGAAGCCTCTTCTCCGAAGGTAGGGAAGAGGATACCGGTCGCCCTGTCCGGACGTTTTGGGATGAATCCGAAAGGAAGTACTACAGGGAACATAGGCACACCTTCCACCACTGGCCACGCAGGGCCAAAGACCGTCTTCTGCGAAGGCTTTGTCATGACCTTCGCTGCACTCAAGGCGAGATAGTAGTGTGGTTCCTCGCAGTCACATACGGTATAGCGTCCTTTGGTTATGTTTATGGACTTGTCCGGCATCATCTTGATGTTTTTTCCATGCAGAATACCGTCCTCTTCCTGTGTCAGCATGTTTGTGATTCTTGCCTTGTCCGTGTTGAAGTTGTATCTGACCTCTTCCATGGTATATGACTTTCCTCCTTCCTCCATCACAGGCTGTCCCTTGATCACGCCGGTGGTGTCCCTTGTTCCACGCGCGAAAAGGGTTCCTGTGTTCATGTCATATTCCATATAATCAGCAGTCAGCTTCATGTTTCCGTAGGTTACGGATACATCACCATAGTAGTATATGATCCTTTTGCCGTCGCTGAAATCTTCTATGATCGAATCCTTTGCCATAGTGAAGGCCGGGGCTTCAAGAGAGCTTTTCCTTAACATGGCAACAGAATCAGAAGCTGATGTCGAGTCGGATCTGAAGGTCGAATCCCTTTCAGGAAGAATTGAATCCGGTGGCGCTACAGGAATGCCTGTGGTGTCTGAAGGTGACATTGCTGCAGGCATGTCTTCAGCGGATCTGAATGTGTTCATCCCGTTTTGAGACATGGCATCAAACGAAGACAAAGTCAACATCATCATCAAGACAATGCATAGTCTGTCAATGCACTTTGCAGATATTACCTTATTATATATGGTCATCAATTAACTCGGTTCTATTCGTCCTTTGCAAGAAAATTGTTATTTTTGCAACTCGCAAATTTAAAACTAATTTCAATCATTACCAAATTGAGACACTGATATGACATCGAATTGCAAGATTTTACATATGCTTTTCCTGATTTCCCTGATGTTTTGCGCTACCATGCATATGTCAGGCCAAAGTGCGGTGAATGAATTGGGGCTAAAGACTGTCGTCATAGATCCGGGCCATGGCGGTAAGGACCCTGGAGCGCTGGGCAAAACGCGCAAGACAGATGAAAAGCATATCGTCCTGTCAGTCTCAAAGAAGTTGGGAGAGAAGATAAAGGCTGCGTATCCGGATGTGAAGGTCGTATATACCCGAAGTACGGACGTTTTTGTCGAACTGAAGGAAAGGGCAAACATAGCCAAGCGTAACAAGGCGGACCTTTTCATATCCGTTCATTGCAATTCGGCTGAAAACACCCGTGCTTTCGGTGCGTCCGCGTGGATACTCGGACCCAAGTCGACCAGAAATCCCAAGAATACCAGCAATTATTTTGAGAAGAGCCAGTCGGTAGCGCAGAGAGAGAATTCCGTGATGCTGCTTGAAGATGATTATAAGACAAGTTATCAGGATTTCGATCCGGAATCCGCCGAGTCTGTGATCAGCAGCAATCTTCTTTGGATGGCCAATTATGAAAACAGCCTGATGTTTGCTGCGGAATATGACTCGTATATACACAAGGCTCCGTATCGCGTCAGCGGCCATACGGGTATACATCAGGATGTCTTCTACCTGTTATGGGCAACGAACATGCCTTCGGCGCTACTGGAGATCGGATTCATTTCAAATCCATCCGATTATGCCGTAATGAGCACAGCTGACGGCCAGGAGAAGATAGCGCAGAGTATCTTCAACGCATTCAGCAACTATAAGACGAAGTATGACGCGAGTGTCAATGTCGTTTCTGAACCTGTCATACAGCCTTCGGAACCGGTACGGACTCCTGTAGAGGAAGTTAAGGAAGAACCGGCTGCCGATGTATCGGCCACCCGTTACGGTATCCAGATCATGGGATTGGGAAGAAGACTTTCTCCCGGCGATCCGGCATTGAAAGGACTTTCTGTCGAAATTGTTCCTCCTTCGGATGGCGGTAAGATATATAAGTATATTGCAGCATGGTCTGATAATCTGGATGAATCGCGGAAACAGCTGGCATCAGTCCGTAAGAAATTTCCTGACGCATTTCTGGTGAAGGTGGAAGGGAATGTTGTTTCAAGAATAAAATGAATATGAATATGAAGTTCAGCAAGGAATTGAAGATCGGTATATTTGTAGTGACGGTCCTTACGGCCTCATTCTTTCTGATCAATTATCTAAGAGGTAAGGATATATTCAATAAGGAGATTGAAATATCGTCCCGTTATACGGACGTGGAAGGGCTGGTCTCCTCTGCTCCCGTGTATGTGAAAGGATTCAAGGCAGGAAAGGTGACGGAGGTCATCTATGATCCTGCATCCGATGATTTCATGGTCACATGTTCCATAATGAAGGACTTTCGCATACCATCTGATTCGCGTATGACGATCTATGGTGTGGACATCATGGGCGGAAAGGGAATCCGTATCGATCTGGGAACTTCTTCTGAAATGGTGGAGGACGGCGGTATCCTCGCTTCGTCTTCCGAGCCGTCTCTTCTGGACGGACTTGCCTCAGGCGTGACTCCGCTGATAAATAAGGCAAGCAGGACTTTGGACAGCCTCAATGTTACGGTCGCGTCTGTGAACATGATCTTGTCTGACGGCAACATCACAAGAACGCTGGCCCATATGGAACGGATAATGGCTGATGTAAGTTCGATTGCTGCAACTCTTGAGGGAAAGTCAGAAGAACTGAATGCCTTTGTCGATAATCTGGCCTTACTGTCATCGAAGTTCATTTCAATTTCTGATAAGGCTGACACCCTTATGTCTGACGTATCCTCTGCCGTGTCCGGCATAAATGCTGACGACCTTCGCGCAGTGGTGTCATCATTCCGTACGCTTCTTGAAAATATCAATGATCCGGATGGAACTGTCGGCAGGTTATTGACAGATGATTCGGTATATAATTCCGTTGACTCTCTCCTGTCCGACATTGATAGTCTGGTTCGAAAAATACAGGAAAATCCTAAGAAATATATCAAGATTTCCGTGTTCTAGACGTAAGAAACAATGATAAATCACAATTTTGTGTATTTTGAATTATTTAAAATTGTAAAAGGCTTATATATTAAGCGGTTATGTATTTTTTGATGTTGTAAAAGTCTGATATATAATCGATTAGAAATGTGTCAGGTGGAGAGGAAAATAATTTTTGAAGTGTAAAATAAAATTAAAATGCAATAGTATTTTTCGTTTTTTATTACTTTTTTTTCCTCATCTTTGTATTCCCGTTTCGGAAAGCGGGTCTGAAACTTGACTGTAACCCTAATCAATGACTGACGAAAGATACATACATGTCTGGAACAACTGTCTGAATTTCATTCAGCAGAATATCGATCCAAAGCAGTTCAATCTGTGGTTCAGGCCGATCAAGCCTGTATCACTGGTTGAGCATACGCTGACGGTCGAGGTTCCTTCCGAGTTCTTCCGTGAGTATCTTGAGGGAGCATATCTTGACATTCTGAAGGCATCACTTAAAAAGGAACTGGGTATCGGTGCAAAACTGGTGTATGTCGTGACTCCGGTACAGAGGCAGCCTTCGCTTGTCTATCCTGCCGCCCATGGCAATGCTCCTGTCAACAGGACCATGTCTGTCGAGACTTTTTCACGCGCAGGTAATCCGGGACCGTTCGTTTTCCCCGGTATACAGAGGGTTCAGGTAAATCCGCAGCTCAATCCTATATACTGTTTTGAAAATCTCGTCGTAGGCGAATGCAACAAGATGGGATTCACGGCAGGTGAGAGCATTTCTGCTGCCCCTGGTAAGACTGCATTCAATCCTCTGTTCCTCTTTGGAGGTCCTGGTCTTGGAAAGACGCATCTTGCACAGGCTATCGGCATACAGATCAAGAAGAAATATCCTGAACTGGTAGTACTTTATGTTCCGGCCAACAGGTTCAAGACCCAGTATATGGACGCAGTCAATGTCAAGAACAAGATTACAGACTTCCTTGCATTCTATATGAAGATGGATGTTCTGATTATTGATGATATCCAGGACCTGATGGGACGGAGTACGCAGAATGCATTCTTCAACATCTTCAATCATCTCCATCAGTCCGGCAAGCAGTTGATATTCACTTCTGACAGACCACCTGTAGATCTTGAGAATTTTGAAGAAAGGCTTCTTTCCCGTCTGAAATGGGGACTTTCCGTTGAACTTCATAAACCGGACTTCACGACAAGGCTGAACATGCTTAAGTCCAGGGCATTCAGGGAAGGTGTCAGATTGAGTGACGAGGTCCTTAACTTCCTTGCGACAAGGATAAAGTCAAACTTCAGAGAACTCGAAGGTGCTTTGATCTCACTGATTGCCAACGCTACGCTGGCTCATAAGGACATCACCATAGACCTGGCGGAGAAGATTACTGACAAGATCGTAGGTGAACAGCAGACAGATGTAACGATTGACAAGGTTCAGAAGGTAGTATGTGACTATTTCAACATCACAAGAGATGACCTTCTTTCGAAGACAAGAAAGCGTCAGATCGTACAGGCACGACAGATCGCGATGTACATGTCTCGAAACCTGATCAACTGTTCGCTTTCAACCATCGGAGCGGAAATCGGAGGAAAAGACCACGCCACAGTGCTCCATGCATGTACGACAGTCGGCGACCTGATGGCGACAGACAAGACATTCAGACAATATGTTACGGATATCGAGAAGATTCTGGTTCCGGTAAGAAGATAATCCCTATAAAGTTGTATCTTTGTAGGGATTTTTTCATTGTATATAAAACCACATGATATGAATTCGGAAAAAGTACTTTCATTCTTCAAGGAGATAACCAGGATTCCAAGGGAATCAGGTCACGAGGAACAGATAATAGCATATCTTCAGGAATTTGCCGCATCAAGGAATCTTGCGTGCAAGACAGACAAGGCCGGAAACGTGCTCATTACCAAAGAAGCGGCAGCAGGATACGAGAACGTTCCTGCCATCGTCCTTCAGAGCCACTCTGACATGGTCTGCGAAAAGAATGAGGGAGTTGAGCATGACTTTGCGAAGGATCCGATAAAGTATGTCATCGAGAACGGATGGATGATCGCTCCTGATACTACTCTTGGCGCTGACTGCGGTATCGGCATAGCCGCACAGCTCGCTCTTCTTGACAGTGACATGCCTTGCGGAAAGATAGAATGCCTTTTCACTACTTCGGAAGAAACCGGCCTTGACGGTGCGATGGCACTTGAGCCAGGATTCTTTACAGGAAAGGTCCTTCTTAACCTTGATTCTGAGGACGAAGGCGAAATCTTTGTCGGATGTGCAGGCGGAATCGATACTACAGCCGAATTCCATTATACTGAAGACCCGGTATGCGAAGACTTCGAACTCGAGGAAATCTTTGTGAAGGATGCCATGGGCGGTCATAGCGGTGACGACATAAACAAGGGACGTGCAAATTCCGTACAGCTTCTCGGAACATTCCTTTACAGCATACTGGACCTTGACTGGCAGCTTGTAAGCATCGATGGCGGAAACAAGCGTAATGCGATCGCACGTGAAGCAAAGGCCGTAATTGCTGCCGAGTCTGATACATTGGACATCATCAATGAGCGTCTGGAGGCTTATGCTGCGGATGTGGCAGAAGAATATGGTGCAGTCGAAACCAATCTCAAGCTCGGATATGACGAGGCTGAAGGTGATTACAATGCGGCCATTGATGAAATGACTGCATGGAACCTTGTTACGGCACTATGCGCTTCGCCTCACGGTGTTCTTAAGATGAGCCAGGAGATCGAAAACTTCGTGGAGACTTCGACCAATCTCGCATCCGTAAAGATGACGGAACCGGGGGTGATCCGTATAGGCTCAAGCCAGAGAAGTTGTGTGACAGCATCACGCCGTGCTGCGGCTGCAAAGATGGAAGCATGCTTTGTCCTTGCCGGTGCTATCGTCAAGCATGAAGGCGAGTATCCGGGTTGGGCTCCTGCAGCAGAATCTCCAGTAAGAGATGCATGTGTAGCTTCATATAAGAAACTTTTCGGTGTCGAACCTAAGGTAAAGGCGATTCATGCAGGTCTGGAATGCGGATTGTTTACAGAAAAGTTCCCTGGCCTTGACATGGTTTCATTCGGACCTACGCTCCGTGGCGTACATGCTCCTGGCGAGCGTCTTGACCTTGCTTCTCTTGACAAGTTCGTGGACCTTCTCGTTGATGTTGTGACAAATTACAGATAATATGATAAAGATTGCCCCTTCTGTACTTGCCGCTGATTTCCTGCATCTGGAAAAGGATGTTGATACAGTAAACAAATATGCAGATATCCTTCATTTTGATGTGATGGACGGCGTGTTTGTACCTAATATTTCCTTCGGTTTCCCGGTCATAGAAGCTATTTCAAAGAAGGCTGAGAAGCCGATGGACGTACATCTTATGATAGTACAGCCTGAAAGGTATGTAGAACGTTTCGCCAAGGCCGGGGCGTCGATGATTTCGTTTCATCTTAATGCAACCGAAGATCCCGCTGCAGTGCTGGCACAGATAAAGGCCCTTGGAGTCAAGGCCGGTCTTGTAATCAACCCGGATATACCGGTAGAAAGCCTCTTCCCTTATCTTAAGGATGCGGATTTCATACTTCTCATGTCAGTATTTGCCGGATTCGGTGGACAGAAGTTTATCGAAGACACATATGAGCGTATCCGTACTCTTCGTGCAGAGATGGTAAGACAGGGTCATGTTATTCCTATAGAGGTAGATGGTGGAGTGTCTGCATCAAATGCCGCGGCACTTGCTGAGGCCGGTGCAGAAATCCTCGTAGCAGGTAGCGCCGTCTTCAAGTCCGAAGACCCGCAATCTGTCATCAATGCAATGAGAGGTTAGATGATATAACCGATTTCCTTGAAGGCGAACTCTCTGAGTTCGCCTTTTTCCGTGTCTTCTACGACCAGATGTCCGATATCCGACAGACCTCTGATGATGCCGGTAAATTCGTGGTCTGCAGCGATGTCCTTATATCGGGCAGGGGAGTCTTTGCGCCACATCTGTGACAGATAGAGCCTGCGTAGTCGTGTGAGGCCTCCGGTTATGTTCAGATAGCGCCGGCAGTAACCGGTAAAGATGTCCATGAAGTCCTCAAGAAGTTCCGGAAGAGAAAGATCTTTGTCAAGGCAGAGGGCCATTGAGGTTGGATCCGGCAAGTTAACATCAAAGTTTTTCTGATTGACATTCAGTCCGATACCTATAATGCTTGATGAAAGCCACTGATCGCGTAGAGAATTCTCGATAAGGATACCGCAGATCTTTCTATCTTCGACATAAATGTCATTAGGCCATTTGATTTTTGCATCGATTCCATATGCGGCAAGAAGATCTGTGACTGAGAGGGCGGCTATTTCGCTGATGGCAAACTGATCGATTGCTCTAATTTCAGATATCAGTTCCTTTCCGTATTTAAGGACAATGCTGAAAGTCAGGTTTTCTCCAGGTTTTGAGGACCATATGTTTCCTCGCTGTCCGCGTCCCTCTGTCTGACTGATAGCTGACAGGACTGACAAATTGTCAAGGGTGGAAATACGCCTTCTGGCCTCTTCATTGGTCGAATCGATGCTCTCCAGCCATATAATGTCATGCTTCTTTGTCATGGTGCGGATTTTGATTATCTTTGCAAGGATTTTTACAAAAATAACAATAATTAAATACATGGACAACAAAGAACTTAAGGTCATTGCGGACGCAATGCTTGAAAAG
>JAZNAW010000022.1:0-30640 GCA_045586745.1 Candidatus Cryptobacteroides sp. | reverse complement strand
GGTATTTGCATTGCCGAACTGTCCTTTCTGACAATAAGCCTCAGCTCGGATCAGATACTGTTCAGCGAGACGAAGCGGCTTAGGCTTGCTTACATGATAGATTATGTTGGCAATGAATGACTCGTTTCCGAAATACTTTGTCAGCAGAGGGAATGTCAACGCATGGGCATATCCGGTCTGACAGGTGGTGAAGTACGCGCTATATCTCGCATCACCGGATGTATACAGATCCAGAACCCACTGAGAAGGCACGTAATCCGGATAATAATAGACATAGTCGTTGTTGAAGTTGAGGAAGACCTGACCTAAAGCTCCGCCATAAGATGTAAGAGTATAATCCACCATCCAGATGATTTCGGTAGAAAGGTCATTTGTCCACATGTAATCAACATAATTATATGTCTTGGTCACTCCGGTGATAGGACTTACACCGGATGTATATGCAGCATTTGTCGAAAGAGCATAAGCATCATCCTTGATCAGCTTTGTAGAATATTCGATGGCAGCATCCCAGTCCTGCATGTAAAGCGCTGTCCTGGCATGGATTGCATTTGCCGCCGCATAAGTGAAATACGGAGCGCTGTAACCATATTCCGCATCTTCAAGAAGATCTTCAGCCTTTTCAAGATCCCTGATGACAAACTCATATGACTCCTTCAAGGTAGAACGCTTCAGAGGCTTCTGACCGAAGTATGTGCTGTCGATCGCGACTCCGCTTTCCGCCTCTGTGGCTGTTTCCGGAGCATATGCCTTGCAGAAACACTTTAAAAGCTCCGAATATGCCATGGCCCTTGCACAATAAACTTCTCCGGTGTAATAATCCAGATACATGATGCTTTCGTCATCCGTCAGTGAGGAACGGAGTTCATCGACCTGGTCGAGATAGAAGTTGCACCTTCCTATCACAGCATAGAGACTTCCATATACAGATTCGATTTCGGCATTGGTAGGACGAATGTCCCACTGCCAGAGAGTACCGTAAGTATTGGAGTTTCCCTGCACGGCGTGTACAAGATCGGCCTGGATGTCAGGAAGCAATGTAAGATATCCGCTGTAAAGTGCGCCATTCATCAGTGCAGAATAGATACCTGTCAGCGTCTGTTCGGCATCATTGAACGACTTCATGCCTTCCGATTCCGGAAAGGCATCGCCCGGAAGTTTCTCCAGACATGAAGTCATGCCGATGGCAACCATGACTGCTGCTGCAGTCCTTAATAATATATTATATGTATTCTTCATCATATTCCGTAGCATTAGAACATCAGATCCAGACCGAATGTGAACTGGCGCGACATCGGATACTGGGCAGCATACAGATTGGCAGTTCCCTCCGGATCAAGACCAGAGAAATTAGTGAAAGTCAGAAGGTTCTGCGCCTGAGCATAAACCCTGAGTCCCCTGATCACACGAGACTTTCCAAGAAGGTCGGCAGGGAGGGAATATGAAAGCATCAGATTCTTAAGACGGAGGAATGAAGCATCCTCGAGAAGACGGCTGTCAAACTCGGTGTACTCGCCATGACGAGGGATGTCGGTAACATCACCCGGCTGCTTCCATCTGTCAAGAAGTCTGCGCGACTGGTTATAAGAGGCAAAACGTCCGTTCGACTCGTCGAAATAACGGTCATTGTTTATCATATAACGGTCAGCGACCCAGCTGAACTGCGCTGAAAGGCTGAGGCCCTTCCATGCCAATGTAGTTCCGAAACCGCCCTGCCAAGGAGCATGGTATGTCTTTCCGACCAGAACCTTGTCCTCGTCACGAAGTTCATTGGTGATGTTGCCGTCCTTGTCATACCAGAGGGCATCTCCGTTTGCCGGGTTCACACCTGCATAACGGTTGATATAGAATTCACCGAGAGGGTGACCCACTACAAGTTTGGTACTTGTGTTCGAACGCTCGTATTCCTGGACTCCATTATAGAGCTCCACAATCTCATTATGGTTGTAACCTGCATTGGCATTCAGATTCCACATGAAATCCCCGATCATCAGAACCGTCGCATTCACATTGAGTTCCGCACCCATGTTCACCATGGCTCCGACATTGTCCCATCTGTAACCGTATCCGTTGGACTGTGCATATGAAAGAGGTACGGACATCAGCATATCCGTGGTCCTTTTCGCATAAAGTTCCAGATCTGCGTTCAGTCTGCTCCAGAATCCGAAATGGAAACCAAGGTTAGTCGTCCATGTGTTCTCCCATGTAAGGCTCTCATTACCCGGCTGTACAGGTGCGACACCTGAATCTCCCGAATAATCGGCGCCACCGGCTATGAGCGCAAGGTGTTCATAGTTAGGGATTTCAGAGTTTCCTGAAGTACCTGAACTGAAAGATATCTGACCGTTTGTCAGCCACTCACGTGCTCCGGCCATGAAATCCTCATTACGCATGTTCCACATGAATCCGACAGCACCGAAAAGTCCCCATCTGTTGTTCTTTCCGAATCTTGAAGATCCGTCAGTTCGAAGCGAAGCCTCCGCATAATACTTGTCTGCATAATTATATTCGCCACGTCCGAAGAAAGAGACACGTGAATAATCGGAAGCAGACACCGAATCCCATGAAGTCGCTCTTGTACCTGTAACGATGTCGGTCAGCTTGTCATTGGTCTGTCCCTTAGTTCCCACGCTGAATCTCTCATAATGATAATCCTGCCACTCGTGTCCGAGAAGGAAGTTGAAATCATGTATGTTGTCTATATCGAAACGATAGTTCAGCGTATTTGTCCACTGGAGATTGAGACCGTCAGTAGAGCTTCTTGCTGCCGAACCTTCGCCCTGATTGGGAGCATAGCTCGGGAACGACTGGCTGAAACCGGTGGAATGAGAAAAGTCAATACCGAACTGTGTCTTGAAGGTAAGATTCCTGTACAGATTGAATTCTCCGAATACGGTCGAGAACACCTTGTACTTCTTATATGATACCGGATTGTTCTCCAGCCATTCAAGAGGGTTCTGTCCCTGGCCTTTCCATGAGCCGTCGTTTACAGAAGCCAGCGAACCGTCTGCCTTGTAAGGATTCCAGTACGGAAGCATGAATCGCGATGCAGAGATAGGAGTGACCAGAGCATACGCACCTTCGTCCGCCTGCTGGATATCCTGATAATTGAACATCGTGTTTGTTCCCATCTTCAGCCAGTCAGCCATCTGCTGCTCGAAGTTGAACCTCATCGAGTAACGGGTAAACAATGATCCCGGAGCTATACCATCCTGGTCATAATATGAACCTGAAAGATAATAGTTAGTTGTCTCGTTAGCACCGGACACAGAAAGTTCATGACTCTGGAGCATTGCTGAATCGTTGAACACGACATCCATCCAGTTCACATCTATAGTGGACAGATAGTTGTAGTTCTGACCTGCCGTCATGCCGATTTCCTTTTCATACTGGATACGCTCCACAGTATTCATAAGGTCCCAGTTTCCATGTGCTATGGCCGACCATCCCATCTGCATACGGTAATTGACGTTAGGTCTGTCCATATTGCGGCCGCGCTTTGTCGTAATCACAATGACGCCGTTCGCAGCTCTTGCACCATAAATGGATGTAGAGGAAGCATCCTTGAGGACGGACATGCTTTCTATATCCGCAGGATTTATGGTATTGAAATCAGACGCAGATATCTCCACACCATCCAGGATATACAGAGGTGCCGTACCGGAATTTATGGAATTGGTACCACGTATCGTCATGGATGCAGAAGCACTTGGTTCACCGCTGTTGGACAGGACGGTAAGTCCTGCAACCTGTCCCTGAAGAGCCTGGTCGAAGGCTGCGGTAGGAGTGCTCTCCAGCTTGTCAGACTTGACAGTCGACACAGAACCTGCGACAGTACCTTTCTTTCGTACACCATAGGCGATCACAACCACATCGTCGAGCTTGAGATTCTCGGGCTGCATCACCACATTGTGAGTAAATTCTGCCACAGAGGGCACGACAACCTTCTCGTCCATAAAGCCGATGCTGGAGAATGTCAGTTCCGTTCCCGGTGCCACCTCGATGACATAATCTCCATCCAAGGAGGTTATGACGCCGTTGCCAGGGCCGGCGACTACTCCGACTCCCATCATCGGAAGGCCATCTTCAGCGGATGTCACCACACCGCTGACCTTGACTGTCGTCTGCGCAGAAAGCATGACGCAAGTGACGGCCGAAAGGATTGTCGTCAGAATCAGTTTAAGATAATTTTTCATCAATATTGATTGTTTTTGATTTTTCCAAACTGCAAAGATACATATTTTCAGACTAGATACAACCATAAAAACGGTCTCTGTATCGTTTTATACAGAGACCGGATACATTAACTGTCAATATTGTCACATCAATTGAAAGTCACTCAGATTCTTTAGGCCCGGGATACCATAATAGGACTCTACTATATCCCCTTTCAGACACACCTTGCGACCCAGAAGTGAAGGATTGTCAACCAGGTTCAGAGCATCCCTGATTTCACCGGAAGGAAGACTGACCGACAGGCATGACGAACGGGAGGAAGTCGAAGAACGCGGGCCCAGCACAATATTCGTACGGGATGAGAACGGCGGATCAAAAGATGCCGACGATGAAGTAAGGTCTCCGCCGACAATGTATCCACTGACCCAGACTTCTTCTTCGCCTACGGATGCTATTGCCTGCGAAACAGTAAAGGCATCAGAAATACTGCCACCCCTGCCCGAAGATCCGCCACCTCCTATGACAAAAGAATCAGTATTCCACACACGGGAAGTATCTACAGCCACCTTGATACTCTCACCAGAAGGCTGTCCGTCTCCTCCGGACGCACTGACATCCACCTCAAGCACTGTTCTGGGCTGGAGTTCCCTTGTGAACAATACCCTGTCGGCACCGTTCTCACTCATCATCAGGGAAACATTGCCGGGAGGAAAATATGCAATCCTCTTCTCCGAATATCCATACATCAGTTTTCCAGCCGCCGACTTGAGAAAAAGCACGGCTTCCGGGCAATGTACAAGAAAACTTTCATCTATCTTCAGACGCACGCCGGCATTCATCTGAACACATGTAAGCCTGACAACAGCCACACCCCCGGAAGGAACAACCACACACTGCTCGTCACCATACTGCGGAGTGGCAAAGGCTGGTCTTGAAAAGTCACAGGATCTTACATATATGGTATAACTGCCTGCATCCACCATTATGGACTCCGGCGAATCTCCATAAACTCCATCATACAGAACCTCACCATCCGGTCCGGACACTGTAAGCAGAAAATCACTCGTGTCAGGTATCTCCTCTGCCACTCTGGTAAGACAGCCGTCACTGAAAGAAATCCTCAACTCACCTTTTTCCGACACCTCTTCCGGTGTCCCCAACATCTGGCATGAAACAGCAGCCAGAAGAACTAGAATCCTTTTCATAATCTTTCTCCTCATATTCTTAGATCCGCGACATTGCGGTTTCGGCAAATATAAAGGAGAACTGTATAATACAGGCTAAAAAAAAGAAAAAGAAGAAATGCAGTTTCTTTATGTCAATTTTTTCCGTTTTTTATCCCTTGTCTGATTATTTTTACAGGGAATCACATTATAGGATTCGGTAAAATTCCTTTTAAATTTGTAACATCTTACGTACAGAAAAAATTCACGGGACAATCGCACCCACTGCGATCGTCCCGCTACTTAACCTAAACTTAAACTATGAAAAACTTCGTCGCAAAGATAAGCAACTTTACCAAATTAACAAATCAAACTATACGAATCTTTGCATATTTAAGCAATAATATCTTTTCACCATGTTCATCAAAGGCTATTTTTGCCTTTAAATCGGGTATTGTACCCGACACCTCCAGTATGTTACCAAATCCAAACCTGTTATGTTCGATTCTCTGCCCCGCCTTGAGTTGAAGAACGGGGGTCGGTTCGAAATCAGCATCGGAAACCCTTTTCGGAACGACCTGCGGCCGGCGCACCGGGACAGGGCCACCCCTCCTGACAGAAGACGGAGACGAACGCTCAATCTTGACTGGACCGGAATTACCATAGCTATAACCGCCGCCTGTTCCGGACCGCACAGCGGAACGCTGTCCCCAGCCACCGGAAGAAGTTTCCCCGGCATCATCATCACCGGAAACCAGAACGCCGGGATTAGCCAGATACCTTCTGTCTATCTCACGGACAAAACGGCTAGGCGAATTGGATTCATGCTTTCCGTTACGGGTACGTGTTGTCGCGAACGATATCTGCAGAACCTTCTTTGCGCGTGTCATGGCGACATAAAACAGTCTGCGTTCCTCTTCTATCTCCGATTCGGATGCCATAAAACCACCTGACGGAAAAATGTTCTCCTCCAGACCGGCCACAAACACATACGGAAACTCCAGACCTTTGGCAGAGTGTACCGTCATCAGAGCAATCTTGTTCGAACTCTCCTCGTCACTCACATCCACGGCGCTTAACAGAGAAACATTCTCCAGATAATCGCCCAGAGTGACCGTCGGAAGGTCCGAAGCGGCAAGTTCCGTCCCATCGTCCGCCAGTCCTTCTGCCTGCAGCTCCTCCACGTATTCATTCTGCTTCTCTTCTATGAATATCTTGACACTATTGAGAAGTTCCTCGACATTGGCAGTCCTCGACTGTCCCTCTATGCTTGTATCACTTTTATAGAACAGGTATAGTCCTGACTCCTGCGCAATATCCACCGCAATCCTATGGGCGTCCTCAGTATCGGCACGACGGCACAGCTTTCCTATCATGTCACAGAATTCCCTGATCTTCTTTATGGCCGGCGGCTTCAGACCGTAGTTTTCAAGGTCATTCCCATAAGCAGCCTTGAACAGCGGCACCTTATTATGGGAAGCTGCAGCTGTCAGCGCGGAAAGGGATGTATCGCCGATTCCCCTGGCTGGCTTGTTGACTATACGCTTGAAAGACTCGTCATCGTTTACATTCACCACCAGCTTGAAGTATGCCATCATATCCTTCACTTCCGCCCTTTCAAAGAAGGAATTTCCGGAATAGATCATATAAGGCAGATTCCTACGTCTCAAAGCCTCCTCAAGAGCACGTGACTGTGCATTTGTCCTGTAAAGAACAGCAAAATCCTGATACTGTGCCCTTTCCGACTGGATACGCGAGAGGATGGAAGATGCTATCAGAAGCGCCTCCTCCTGTTCGGTATAGGCCTGGATGAGCCTGATTCGCTCACCATCGGCTCCCATCGAATAACAGTTCTTCTGTATTCTTGCCGAATTATGTGCAATAACGGAGTTTGCCGCATCCACGATCACCTTGGTCGAGCGATAGTTCTGCTCAAGGCGGAAGATGTGATGTTCCGGATAATCCTTCTTGAAGTTCAGGATGTTCTCGATCTTTGCTCCGCGGAATGCATATATGGACTGGGAGTCATCGCCGACCACACAAAGGTTATGATGAAACTGGCTCAGCTTCTTCAATATGAGATACTGGGCTAAGTTGGTATCCTGATACTCATCTACCATGATATGGTCGAAACGTCCGGCAATGGACTCCAGCGCTGCAGGATTATCACGAAGCAGGATGTTCATGTTCAGCAGAATATCATCGAAGTCCATGACACCGGCCTGCCTGCACTTATGGGCATAGAGCTGGTAGATGTCGCATATCCTTGGCTTCTTTGCGGAAGCGTCATTCTGAAGTACCGTCGGATTCCTGCGATATGCATCTGCTGTCACAAGATTGTTCTTGGCCATCGATATGCGTGAAAGGACATCCTTAGGCTTATAGACCTTTTCGTCCAGTTGAAGTTCCTTCAGACACGCCTTGATCGCGCTCACGGAATCGCTTGTATCATAAATGGTAAATGCAGCAGGATAACCCAGCGATTCAGAAAATTCGCGGAGAAAACGGATGAACACAGAATGGAATGTACCCATATAAAGCCTTCTGGCCCTTCTTTCCCCCACCATCAGCGCAATTCTCTCCTTCATTTCGGACGCCGCCTTCTTCGTAAAGGTAAGAGCCAATATCCTGGATGGGTCAACACCCTTATGTTCAAGAATATAAGCAATCCTGCTTGTCAACACTCTCGTCTTTCCTGACCCCGCACCAGCAACTATAAGCACCGGCCCGTCCACACAACTGACAGCCGCTTTCTGCTCACTGTTCAGTTCCTCTAAAATAGTACTGTTCTTATTCTCCATAATGACGTTAAATAATGGCGCAAAATTACAAAAAAAATCGTATCTTCGCGGGCGCATTTTGAATCTATACTCAAAACAGTTTATATAATGTCAAACAACATCTATTTGAAAAAGGGTCTTGACCTCCCTATCAGCGGAGTAGCGGCCCAGACCACCAAGATGGTGATTGTTCCTGACGTAGTGGCAGTAAAACCTACCGACTTCAGAGGTCTCGTGCCGAAGCTTCTGGTAAGGGAGGGTGACAAGGTCCTCGCAGGTACACCTGTATTGGCTGACAAGATGTCTCAGAACATCCTCTTCGCTTCCCCTGTAAGCGGAACGGTTGCAGAGGTTGTAAGAGGCGAGAAGAGGAAGTTGCTTGAGGTCCGCATCAAGGCGGATGAGAAACAGGAGTATGTCGATTTCGGAGTAAAGAAGGTAGCCGAGATGTCTGCAGAGGAGATCAAGGCTGCTCTCCTCGAGTCAGGACTCTGGCCTGCACTCACACAGAGACCTTACGGAATCGTTGCAAACCCTGAATCAAAGCCGAAGGCGATTTTCGTTTCAGCATTCACAACAGCCC
This sequence comes from Candidatus Cryptobacteroides sp., assembly GCA_045586745.1. Classification (GTDB taxonomy): domain Bacteria; phylum Bacteroidota; class Bacteroidia; order Bacteroidales; family UBA932; genus Cryptobacteroides. Next base: position 21,938 of record JAZNAW010000022.1, on the reverse strand, counting down.
CTCTCGCTGCAAACCCTGAGTACGCACTCGGAGCAGATGTAGAGCACATCCAGACAGCGATCAACGCACTGGGCAAACTCACCGACGGCGGAGTACACTTCTCGCTTAACTCCGAGAACTATTCAGGCACTCCGTTCCACAAGCTCGAGAACGTGATCCAGCACACTTTCACAGGAAAGCACCCTGCAGGAAACGTAGGAGTTCAGATCCACCACATTTCTCCGATCCGCAAGGGCGAGACAGTATGGACAGTCTCTCTTCTCATGCTTGCTGCCATAGGTAAGCTTTTCAACACTGGAAAGTATGACGTACGCAGAAAGATTGCGGTTACCGGTCCTAAGGCAGTTAACCCTTCATATGTAGAAGGCTACCCTGGCATCTCTATGAAGGAGCTCAAGGATTACTATGCATCAGCTGAAAACCTCCGTTTCGTAAGCGGCGACGTCCTCACCGGTACAAACGTAGGAGCAGAGGGTTTCCTCGGATTTGCCGACAACCAGGTTACAATCCTCGAGGAAGGTAACAAGTACGAGCTCTTCGGATGGGCAAAGCCATTCAGAACAAGCCAGTTCAGTGCATCACGCACATACTTCTCATGGCTCACACCTAACAAGAAGTATGACATGGACACCAACCTTCACGGAGGTCCGCGTGCATTTGTGGTGAACGACACATACGGAAAGGTTCTTCCTATGGACCTTTATCCTGTATATCTCCTCAAGGCTTGTCTTGCAAACGACATCGACAAGATGGAGAAGTTCGGTATCTACGAAGTCCTCGAAGAGGACCTCGCGCTCTGCGAATATGTATGTCCGTCAAAGATCTATATCCAGCAGATCATCACTGACGGTATCGCTCTCATGTTGAAAGAAATGTGCTAAAGCTTAGAATTATGAACGGATTAAGAAATTTAGTAGACAAGATAAAGCCGACTTTCGAGAAAGGCGGCAAGCTCGGATTCCTTCATTCGACATTCGACGCTTTCGAGACATTCCTCTTCGTCCCTGACACCGTGACCAAAAGGGGTGCACACGTAAGGGACTGCGTCGACCTGAAGAGAGTCATGATCATGGTTGTACTTGCCCTCGTTCCTGCAATGCTTTTCGGTATCTGGAATGTAGGATATCAGCACAGCCTCGCTTTCGGCCTCGACTGGGGCTTCTGGAACATCGTACTTTACGGTCTCGTAAAGGTACTTCCTCTTTATATCGTATCTTACCTCGTGGGTCTTGGCATCGAGTTCGTATCGGCTCAGCTCCAGGGTCATGAAGTGAACGAGGGTTACCTCGTTTCAGGTATGCTCATTCCTCTCATCGTTCCTGTTGACGTTCCGCTCTGGATGCTTGCAATCGCTGTCGCATTCGCAGTCATCATCGGCAAGGAGATCTTCGGCGGTACAGGTATGAACATCTGGAACCCTGCACTCCTCACACGTGCATTCCTCTTCTTCTCATATCCTAGCAAGATGTCAGGTGACACTGTATGGACAGGCGGAGTGACACGTTTCATGAACGAAGGCGTGGCATATCAGGCAGGAAACGGTCTCGTGGACGGATTCTCAGGTGCGACTCCTCTCGCAGACCCTACGCTCGCAAACCTTGAGCCTCAGTTCATGGACATGGTTCTCGGTACGATTCCGGGTTCTGTCGGTGAGACTTCCGTTATCGCCATCCTCCTCGGCGCAGCCCTCCTTCTCTGGACAGGCGTAGCAAGCTGGAAGATCATGGCATCATCTGTAATCGGCGGTCTCGCTATAGGATACCTCGGATACGCTGTAGGCGCAACCGACCTTCCTGGTTACTATCAGCTCGTCATGGGCGGTTTCCTCTTCGGAACAGTATTCATGGCAACTGACCCTGTGACTTCGGCACAGACTGAATGCGGCAAGTGGATCTACGGATTCCTCGTAGGTGCTCTCGCAGTTACAGTACGTATCTGGAACCCTGGCTACCCTGAGGGAATGATGCTTGCAATCCTCCTCATGAACACATTTGCACCGCTCATCGACCACTATGTGATCGAAGGCTCGATCAAGAGAAGGGCAAAGAAGGTAAAAATCGCTTAATATATATATAAGGTATGAATACAAACAGTAATACATATACAGTCATATATTCGATTATCCTTGTCGTGATAGTCGCTGCGGTTCTTGCCTTTGCGGCAATGTTCCTCAAGCCAACCCAGGATGCCAATGTAAAGAAGGACACTATCAGCCAGATCCTTACTGCGGCAACTGTCCAGGGTGAAGACATCCTTGCTACTTATCAGCAGGAAATCGAATCTGCAATCCTCGTTGACATCAACGGCAACAAGATAGATGAACTTGACATCGCTTCATGCGAGGTTTATGACAACGCGGCTCTCAAGAGACAGACAATCGCTGAAGAGAAGGCTCTCCCTGTATATATCTTCAAGAACGGCATCACAGTCGTACCATGCTACGGTGCTGGTCTCTGGGGTCCTATCTGGGGTTATGTAGGTCTAGAGGGCGACCTCAAGACAATCAAGGCGGTATGCTTCGGACATAAGGGTGAGACTCCTGGTCTTGGAGCAAAGATCGCTGACGAGCCATCGTTCGCCGAGGCATTCGTTGGCCAGCAGGTAGGTTCAGGAGACGTTCTCTTCGAGATCCTCAAGCCGGCTAACCGTCAGACTGAACTCAATGGAGTTGACGCCATTTCAGGAGCTACAATCACATCCCAGGCTCTTGGAAACACTCTCAACCAGTGGTTCGGTTTCTATCAGAACTACTTTGCAGCCAACGCATCATGTGGCCATGACTGCGCTGATTGTGCAGACTGCAACCATGAGTGCGAGGACTGCGCAGAAGTTGAACCAGCTAACACAGTGGAGGAATAGCAAATGGCAAATTTTGACTTTAAGGAAACATTCTTGAATCCGATCTTCAAGGGCAACCCTATTTCTGTCCTTGTCCTCGGTATCTGCTCTTCACTTGCGGTTACAGTACAGTTGAAGGGAGCATTCGTAATGGGTCTGTCAGTTATCATCGTAACCGGACTTTCCAGCCTCATATGCTCACTCCTGAGAAATACGATTCCTAACCGAATCCGAATCATCGTGCAGCTCGTCGTGGTTGCGATGATGGTAATCCTCGTGGACCAGGTGCTCAAGGCTTACGCTTACAGTGTCAGCAAGACACTCTCCGTATATATCGGTCTCATCATTACAAACTGTATCGTCATGGGACGTATCGAGGCGTTTGCGCTTGGTAACAAGCCGTTCGCATCTCTGATCGACGGTCTCGGAAACGGTGTAGGATATGCAATGATCCTTGTCATCGTAGCATTCTTCCGTGAACTCCTCGGAAGCGGTACGATCTTCGGATTCCAGGTAATCCCGCAGGCTGTATACGATTTCGGCTATATGAACAACGGTCTTATGATTCTCCCACCTATGGCGCTCATCCTTCTCGGATGCATCATCTGGGTACAGAGAACAATCCAGAAGGACCTTCAGGAAAAATAACACTTAACCTTGAAAGAAAATGGCAGATTATATTAGCTTATTTGTAAAGTCGATCTTCATCGACAATATGATATTCGCCTACTTCCTTGGTATGTGTTCATACCTGGCGGTATCAAAGAACGTAAAGACAGCAAACGGACTCGGTATTGCAGTCATCGCTGTGCTTCTTATCACTCTTCCTGTGAACTATCTCCTCAACGAGTATGTTCTCAAGGCAGGTGCACTCGTATGGCTCAGCCCTAAGTTCGCTGACCTCGACCTGAGCTTCCTCAGCTTCATCATCTTCATCGCAGTCATCGCTGCAATCGTTCAGATCGTGGAGATGGTGGTGGAGAAGTTCTCGCCTGCACTTTACTCACAGCTTGGAATCTTCCTTCCGCTCATCGCAGTAAACTGTGCGATCCTCGGAGGTTCGCTCTTCATGCAGGAGAGAGATTTCGTAAGCTTCGGTGAACCTGTAGTATATGCACTCGGATCAGGTATCGGCTGGTGGCTCGCCATCGTAGCCCTCGCAGCCATCCGCGAGAAGCTTGCATACTCACACGTTCCTGCAGGACTCAAGGGACTCGGTATCACATTCATCACTGTAGGTCTCATGGGTATCGCATTCATGACATTCATGGGTATTCAGCTTTAATTCAGGAGGACAAGTTATGCTTAAGACAACAATACTTTTAGCTGTGATCGTCTTCGTGATCGTCACACTCATTCTGGTTGCGCTTCTCCTCTTCATCAAGACGAAGCTGACACCTTCAGGAACAGTAAAGATCAACATCAACGAGGGAAGCAAGATCGTCGAGGTTACTCCTGGCGGAAACCTTCTCTCCACACTCGCAGAACAGAAGATCTTCCTTCCGTCTGCATGTGGTGGTAAGGGTGCCTGCGGCCAGTGCAAGTGCCGCGTGACCGAGGGTGGCGGAGAGATCCTCCCTACCGAGGTCGGTTTCTTCAACCGCAAGCAGATCGCTGCAAACTGGCGTCTCGGATGTCAGGTGAAGATCAAGGAGGATATGTCCATCGAAGTACCTGCTTCAGCGCTCAGCGTGAAGAAGTGGGAGTGCGAGGTAGTTTCAAACCACAACGTAGCGACATTCATCAAGGAGTTCGTGGTGAAGCTTCCTGAAGGCGAGCACCTCAACTTCCAGTCAGGCGGATACATCCAGATCGACGTCCCTGCAGTAACTGTAGACTATAAGGACATCGACGTGGACGACCAGTACAAGGAAGATTGGGAGAAGATGGGACTCAGAACCCTCAAGATGGTGAACCCTACCCCTACAGTACGTGCATACTCTATGGCCTGCTACCCTGCAGAGGGTGACATCATCAAGCTCAACGTGCGTATCGCAACTCCTCCATTCGACAGAGCTGCAGGCAAGTGGGTTGACGTAAACCCTGGTATCTGTTCTTCATACATCTACTCTCTCAAGCCAGGAGACAAGATCACTATTTCAGGACCTTACGGAGAGTTCTTCCTTCCAAAGGATCTCGCTCCTGAGACTGAGCTTATCTTCGTAGGTGGTGGTGCCGGTATGGCTCCGATGAGAAGCCACATCATGCATCTCTTCAAGACAGAGAAGACTTCAAGAAAGGTAAACTTCTTCTACGGCGCACGTGCGCTTAAGGAGGCATTCTACCTCGATGACTATCATGCAATCGAGAAGGAATTCCCTAACTTCAAGTTCCACCTTGCACTTGACAGACCGGATCCGGAGGCTGATGCAGCAGGTGTTCCATATGTTGCAGGTTTCGTACACAACGTCATGTTCGAGACTTACCTCAAGCAGCATGAGGCACCGGAGGATGCTCTCTACCTCATGTGTGGACCTCCTATGATGGTCGGAGCGGTTGTAAACCTCCTCGACTCACTCGGAGTACCGCCTGAAAACATCCTCTACGACAACTTCGGAGCGTAAGTCTCCATACAATAAAATCAGCCGGTCTGAATCAATCAGACCGGCTGATTTTATTGTCCCCTACTTCCCGAAATCACTCGGAGAACATCAGGCCGTCCTTAACGGTCATTCTTTCCATATATTGCTGGATGACGGATTCAAGCAGGCGCAGATGATCATGATAATCCACCTTGTCTAACAGATTGTCCTGAAGCATCTTGTCTGAATCATATGAGTATAACGCAACAGGATTCTCTCCGTCAAACTGAAGCAGATAACCATCCTTGAAAAGCTGGAAGACACCGTTGTTGCAGACTGTCGCAAAAGTATCTTCATCAGGGGTCTCGGTAAGGTCATTGCCGAAAGCGACATAAGGCAGGTCATAGTTGAGGATTCCCAATATCGTAGGCATTATATCAATCTGCTGGATAGTGCCGTCACGCATCTTCTTCAGACTTCCGTCGGGAGTATAGAACATTATCGGAACCTTATAACGCCCCGCTTCCGTACCATACTCAGGCAGTTCTACGGCATTTGTATGGTCGGCACATATCACAAAAAGCGTATTTTCATACCATGGCATTCTGGAGGCCGTCTCAAAGAAACGCCTGACAGACATATCCGTGTATGCTACACATCTATGGATCGGCAGAGCGCCTTCCTTGAATACATCCTTGTACCTGTCAGGTATCACATAAGGATGATGGGATGTCGCAGTAAATACAGCAGTGGCGAACGGTTCCGGAAAAGAATTCATCTTCTGCGCATAGAACTGGAGAAACTCTTCATCCCAGATTGACCAATGTCCGTCAAAATCCTCATCATTGCCATAGCTTTCGCGACCATAGTATTCCTTATATCCGACCGACTGGCTATAGGCCTTGAAACCCATGGAATTCTCCTGGGCACCATGGAAGAATGCCGTATGATAACCTTTATTCTGTCCGAGTAAACCAGCTGCGCTGGAGATCGGATTCAAGGCAGACGGAGTCAGGATGAACGACTCGCCCATACGGGGTATGCTGCTCAACACTGATGCCATGGCATCTATACTGATACGCCCGTTTGCAAATGAGTTCAAGCTGGTCAGACTTTCATTCCTCAAGGAATCCAGGAATGGGGTGAATCCCCTGCCGTAATACTCCATTGAATTGCTTTCCAGTATAATCTGCACAACATTCATCGGACGGAATGCCTCATCTTCTGACGGAGTATGAAGTGGATTGTACAGAGCCAGCATCTCTTCCCTGTCTGCAAAATAGGAACGAAGGGTGAAATACTCCGTTCCGATCGTTCTGATGAATGAGAAAGGAGTGTTCAGCACTATGGCAGCTTCGGCCGGACGCTGTGTAAAATGATTAGCATTGCTCAATGTTATAGGACGGATTGCCTTTCCGATACCTCCTCGTATACCGACTACTGAAGCAGAAGCAAAGATGACAAATGCTGAAAACGACAACAGATAATAACCGAACTTGCCGGCAGGAACATATTCAGGGGTCCTGTAGAGGCGCCATAACCCGAATGCCATGACCGCGAATGCAACGACAAGATACCAGCTTCTCAATGCCTCTATAAGCAGTATACCGACCAGATTGTCCTCATTGGAGAACTGTGCAAATATACTTGTGGTGGTACGCTGGTTCGAGAACGGGAAATACCCCGAATCCATAAGATTCGTGGCAAGCATGACCAGATTAATGACAACAAACACCCATTTCACAATTCTGTGATACCTCGGTGTTTCCTTAAGATGGAACGGAAAGAATACCAGAAGCACATACAGAACATTGGAATATGCTATAGCGGAAGTATCAAACAGAAGACCCCCTCGACAAAGCCTGAAGAAATCAGACATCGTGAGATAATTGAATGAGTCCCAGTTATCCAGTATAAATATTACCCTGCATATGGAATAGCACACATAGACAAGCAGTATGTTCCACAGGAAACTACCGACAGACTTCAGAAAACCTCTCATATTCCATCATAGCTTGACATTGAGACGTCTTGATATCCATTTATGGAACATCTTCTGTTCTTCCTCCGTGGTTTCACCCAGAGAGTTTATGCAACCGAACTTCAATGCTTTGTTTGCATCCGCTTCGGCAATCTTGCGGGCCATATATCCTCCGGTCTTCTCAACAGACGGCTTGAAGAAACATGTCGTATCCTTAGGCGAACGGACTTCCAGATCACCGTTCCTTGCAGCGTTCAGATAAAAAAGTGTCGGAGCACTGAACTGCGAAGGTTCCCTGAACCGGTGACGTATGTTATGGTGCAGCAACTCAGGATTCTTCTCATAGAAGTCCTCATAGAATGAACGCCGCATAGGTACCGGTGCGTGTGGAAACAGATAGAAGAATCCGGACTTCAGGATATCGGCAGAATTCAGCATCGGATCCTTGTGTCCGAACTCCTTGTGCTTCCTGCCGAGATGCTTGCCCCAACGGAGCAGTCTTGCCCAGATCGCCGGGAATCTGTCAGCATAAATGATGGTCTTGTCATTGTCGAACCACATGCTTTCCTCCGCAGGAGATGCCAGAAAGACATCATCATTGAAGTAAAGGAAACGGTCGCTGATACCGGGAATTCGCCACAGCATGGTTGCAATCGCAAGGGAATTGAAGGTCGGAAGATACTGTCCGTATCCACGGAAAAGCACCGTATGGTCGACCAGTTCGATCGGGATGTGATTATCAGGAAAATTCCTCTCAACAAACTCATCAACGTGCGGATCCTGATTATCAGTCACAATAAATATCTTGCGGACCCATGGTGCATAACGAAGTATGGATGCCACGCAATAATAGATTTCTCCGGTAGAGCGATAACGCATCGCACCTGCGACATCATCAAACTTCTCCTCACATCGTCCCGTCAGATATTGTGTCTTCTTGCTTTTATGGGCCGGATCATCACCGTCCACCCATGCTATTACAACATCAGTCATAAATCCTTACCTATAATACGTCCTTAAATCTATCCGGGATACGTACCACCACCTTTGTTATCGGATTCCAAGGTTTGTTCCAAGCAAAAGGCTGACGCAGGAACTGCTGCACCCGTCTCATGCCACTGACAGTCTTATCCCAATCCCGAGCCTTGTTATCCGTAACCACATAAATCGTCTTGGCGCGTTTCATTATATGCCCCAGTCTTCCGGTAGATATAAGGTCCTGATTACCCATTCTGGCCTTTATCATTTCAAGGTCTATACTTCCGAAGTGAAAAAGGAAAAGATTCTTGTCAATATGATAGTTATGTCCCTTTACCCTATGGAAACCCGAACCCCATGATACAGGTCTGGCAAGAACAGAAGGCTTGGTATAACGAGAGCATAGATATGCATAACTGCGCTGATTCAGGAACGGCAAAGCAGGATCGATCACGCCTTCATGATTGAGGTTCTGTCCTACATCCACTCCCAGACCTGAAAGACACACCTTGACATCTACACCATCCAGATATTCTCTCAAGGTCTTTCCCAACTTAGGGTCGACCACAAGATACTCATCTGCATCGACTCCTATCACCAGATCATATCCCTCTTCCTTCATCAGACGGGCTGCCTGCATGGAGAGGAAACCAAGACGTTCCTTTTCGGATTTCACAACCATGCCCGGTATGCGCGGCTTCAGCTGCGTGTACACACCTTCGCAGAAAGATGGCACAACCTGATCCTCTCCATCAAAATAAATCCTAAGATTTTCACGACCCAATTGAGCGCTATAATACTGAACCCACTTGCGAAGATAGAATTCATCATTACGCACCATGGTGATAACACATATCTTCTTCATATCACATTGACGTTAAAATCACCTCATTCCCACGATGAGGCCTACAACAAAAATAATGTAAGTAATACGAATAAGCAAATTTATAACTTCCTAATTTGCTATTTGAAGCAAAAAACGTACTTTTGCAGTTATTGTAGCGGGTATGCTGCATACTCCTTTAAGAACCGCTAATGAAAGAAAGAATTCAACTTGCACTTGTAACCTTTGCACTCAAGGCCATAGCGATCTGGCCTTTGCGGGTACTCTATTTCCTCAGCGACCTCATATACCCTGTATTATATTACGTGGTCAGATACCGGCGCAAGGTGGTGCATGCCAATCTTGTCAATTCATTTCCCGAAAAATCCGAAAAGGAAATACTTGAAATCGAAAAAGGTTTCTACAGGCACTTCTGTGACTATGTCATGGAAACCATAAAGCTTATGCATATTTCAGATGAGGAAATGCGCAAACGCATGCGTTTCACAAACAGTGAACTTATCGAGGAATTGCGCACTGACGGACGGCCGATATTCCTGTACCTTGGTCATCAAGGCAACTGGGAATACATAATATCCATCACAATGTGGACTGATCCAAGCCTCAGCGCATGCCAGATTTACCATCCACTTTCGAGCAAGACTATGGACAAGCTCATATATCGCCTGCGTTCACGGTTCAACTCGATCGGCATCCCACAGAAGCAGACCCTACGGACAATCCTCGGTATGGTCAGGGAAGGAAAACAACCTTTGCTAGGGCTTATAGCTGATCAGAGACCACAGCGTCATCCGGAACCGGAGTGGATGATGTTCCTGAACCAGGAGACTCCGATAATAACCGGCGGAGAAGTAATGGGACGAAAACTTGACGCACACTTCGTCTACGGAAGTGTGAAATGCATAAAGAGAGGATATTACGAAATAACCTTACATCCGATAGAGGCGATGGAAGGAGAGGAATATTCATACAGCAAGCAGTTCATGCGCATGCTGGAAAAGGACATCAAGGCCCAGCCTCACATGTGGCTCTGGTCACACAAACGTTGGAAAATCAAGAAGGACTATTACAAGAAAAATCAGTCCTGATATCGCATTATTATTTTCCTGATGCTGTCCGAGACTCTCTTCGCGGAGTCTGTCGTCGCCTCAAACGTCTCTGCAATATTCTTATACTTCATGAGTTCTATAGGATCGGACTCATTCGTGAATATATATCCTATATACTCGGCAAAGGTATCATCTGCAGCATGTTCCAGCTCTGTGATACGCTCGCACTGTACAGCAATCTTTCCATAATTCTTCCTGAGGTCTCCGAACAGAGGCATGAGCTTCTTTATCGCATCCGCAGCTGCGTTGATATACTGGGCCAGATCCACAATCTGCGGGTCTATCCTCTTCGGCATATACAAAGGGATGGACTTCGCAGAATCATTTATATTATCCAGAAACTCGTCAATGTTCATGGCTACAGCCTGGATGTCGCTCCTCTTCACCTTTCTTGTCAGGCCCTCATACAGCTGCTCATGAAATTCTGTAAGAAGGGCATCACCCTGCACCTCACAAGCCTTGATTTCCTTTTCCAGCTTACGCCACTTGACCGGATCCATAGTCTCGGTCATTTCGCATAAAGTGGATGATGCATGCAGCAGATAGGTAGCCTGCTGAGCAAAGACAGGCAGATAATGATGGTTCTGCAGCCTGAACCTTCTGAAAAAAGAAGTGATTCCCATAAGATGTTTCAATTGTTATCTTTCAAATATAGAATCTTTTTGGCAAAAAATAAATTTTATGATGATAAAATAAATTTTTGCATATAAAAAAAAGAAAAACATCATGAATCTTTTTTATGATCTGATGATGAATCCGGACGCGGTCCATAGATTTGCGAAAAAAAAGATGAAACGGATATCAGTCGTGATTCTGGCAATGACAATCGGAATGAGCGGCTTTGCACAGTACAAGTCCCATATAGGCGTTGACGTAGGAAGCATGATGATGGGGAATAGCGTCAATCTATCCGCAGGATACGGATTCTGTGGCAGATGGTCAGTATCATGGAAAGTTGAGATCGGCACAAAAATGCTGGACAGAGAATATGATAGTGAATATAAGGACCATATTGCGGAGCTTGAGGACAATGCCGGGACTGTATCCCTGCCATCAGGGAATTCAATATCCATACAATACTGGCCTGACAGCATCTATAATGGGGCATGGGTGGAAACCGGATGCAGATGTACATACGGTCGTCAGGCGGACTGCATGATAGGAGCCGGGTATATGATTCCCATATGGAGAGGTATGAAAGCAGTGCTGGCATTTCAGACAGATCTGCTGGCGTCATTAAGGGAAGACAGGAGTGCAGGGACAGGATTGACAATAGGAATATGCTGGATAATAACATATGGAAGTCATGTATACATATAAGAAAAACGGATGCCGGGAGAGAGGTATCTTATCAAACATCTCTTACAAGCTATTATCATTTCAGAATTATCACAAGCTCCTTCAGAGCACAATTTCGACCCTGCTTCTTCTCCCGGCTCTGTTTTCATGCGATACTACGGAGTATGAAAAGGAAAACACAAGGACTATGGTGCGTACTTCAGGTATTGGACCGGCCTCTGAAACTCTGGATATATTCTCTTTCAGTCTGGAAGGTGCAGGATATCTGGATTCCTACCAGCACTATGAACATATTTCTACAAAGGACATAGAGCTAAGGTCACAGAACGGAAACAAGCATGTTTTCATCTGCGCAAACGGACAAAAGTCAACATATGATTGGGCTGCAGTCAACTCAATGGAATCTCTCAATAAGATGTTCATAGAACTTAAAGACGAAAGACGGGAGTCCTTATGTGCGACAGGCGAAGGGACAATAAGCGCAGGTAGCGGGATACAATATGACGTGGAAATGCGCAGGATGGCATGCGAAATAGTACTGAACTCCATAAGATGCGACTTCAGGGGAAAGGGCTACGAAGGGATGGACATAACAGATCCGAAAGTCTATCTTACCAATGTAAACTGTCGATGCAGCCTTACGGCCGACGGGGACATCCTTCCTTTAAGCATCATAAATCCGGGTAAGGCTGATCCGGAAGACATGGCAGGCATGGCAGAACCGGACATGATTTATCAGAAACTGAACAATGACATAGACAATGACACCAGACACGCCGGTCTGAGTTTCATTTGTTATCCGAATGCAAGCTCCAAGGAAAGTCCCGGCACCCCGTTCACCCGTATGGTCATAGAAGGAAAGATCGACGGAGAGACATACTGGTGGCCGATAGACATAAACCGAGGCAAAGGGACAGACCGGCCGGGAATCCATAGAAACACCAGATATATAATGGATATCAAGATAACAAGAAAAGGTTCGGCATCACCCGATATTGCCATTGAGGCCGATGTCGCAGAAGTAATGATGAGTATAAGACCATGGGAAGAAAAGGGCGAACAACGTGTTTCATTCTAGCATTGTGCAGCATATGGGCATGTAAGGAAGTAACAGACATCAACGCTGACAATTGCTGTGAAACAGTATGCATAAACCTGAACGGCTGCGGATATGACACCAAGGCGGTGATACCGGAGGAAGATGTGATCAGAGACCTGAACATCATCATCTTTGAAGACGGGAAAGTCGAGGAGACCATATGGAAGAGCGGATTGCAGGAATCCCGAAACCTGCAATTCGCCATTACGCTGATCAGAGGCAGGACATATACCGTTGCCGCCATAGCCAATCTTGGCAAAAGACTTCAGATCAACCTGTATGAAGAATTCAAGGAACTGACGATAGAACTGCAGGAAAGCGACGGATACAGCAACGGCATACCGATGAGTGCTGTCAGCGAAGAGATAAAGGTCGGGACCGGAACTTCTGTCCGGCTGGAACTCATCCGGATGGCAGCAAGGCTCAGTCTCAACATGGACAGAAGCCGACTTTCAGAAGATGTACAGATGGAAGTGAAAGAAGTGCGGATCGGTAACTGCCCGAGATATGTGAATGTCATCGGCCCATCCATGGCGACTTGCGGATCCGATGTATTCGAGACAGGATTCGGACTCACTACAGAGCAATGCCTGCCATTGAACATCACAGGACAGCACGGATTGAGCGGTGAAGTTTCCGTGTATATGCTGGAAAACATGCAGGGATCATTTCCTTATCAGATCGGAGAAGACGAGGAAAAGATTCTGGACGAAGACGACCCTCTCGCAGACAGAGCATCCTTCATTGAAATTGAGTTGGACTACAGGTCATCGGAACAGATAAGCTACGACAGTCCTCTGATATACAGATTCTATCTTGGAGACGGTATCAGAAGCCTGGATATAGAAAGAAACTGTCACTATAGGTTCACTGTTGTTCCCGAAGACGACGGTCTGTCCGGGAGCGGCTGGAGAGTCGACAAGAGCGGTATCGGTCCTTCGACTCCGGTATTCGTGATGCATCCAGGAAACTATGTCGAAGGTCATGTAGGAGACAGCCTGCACATATGGTGTGAATGCTACCCCAGGACTTCCCCATTCGACGTCGGCAAGGAAGAACTGGACTTTGACAAAAGCAGAGGCATCTACGACTACAGTATAGACGAAGACGGGCATGGCGTGACATTATATCTGAAGAAAGCCGGCACAGGTATCATCTATATGAGCGCCGGGGAACCCATAAACAGGAGCGGAATGGTTCTGGTCTATGTGAATCCCTAGAGTATATATCTTGCAGTATGAGATGACTCGCATTGTCCCAGATCTTCAGGGGTTCCGGCAAACACGAGTCCGCCACCACCGTCTCCGGCCTCCGGACCCAGATCTATCACCCAGTCAGCGGCACGGATTACATCAGGATTATGCTCAACCACGACAATGGTGTGTCCTTTAGCAAGCAGGGCGTCAAACGACTTCAGCAGCTTCTCCACATCATAGAAATGGAGTCCCGTAGTAGGTTCGTCGAAAATAAACAATATCCTCTGCGGCTTGGACCTTGAGCCTGATTCTCCACTCATGGACAGGAAATAAGCCAGCTTAACTCTCTGACTTTCGCCGCCGGAAAGAGTACTGCTGCTCTGTCCGAGCTTTATATATGACAGTCCTACATCTACCAGAGGCTGAAGCCTTTCTGCAATCCTCTTTGCGACAGGATCGGTCTGGGATCCGAAGAACCTTATGGCATCCTCGACACTCATGTTCAGGATATCGTCTATATTCTTGTCCTTGTACCTGACCTCCAGGATATCCGGCTTGAATCTTCTTCCTCCGCATGACTCGCAGACCATGGACACATCCGCCATGAACTGCATGCCGATCTTGACAAATCCCTCTCCCTGACATTCTGGGCAACGTCCGCCGTCCATATTGAACGAGAAGTGTGACGGAGTATATCCGTTCATCTTAGCATACTGCTGATCGGACAACAGTTTCCTGATGTCATCATATATCTTCAGATATGTAACAGCATTCGAACGAGAATTCTTTCCTATCGGATTCTGGTCCACATATTCAACCTGAGTTATGCGATCCAGGCTTCCGGAAAGGCCTCTGAATGTTCCTGGCGCAGATCCTGCCTGGTTGAGATGACGATATACAGCAGGATACAGAATATCACCTACAAGGGAGGACTTTCCGCTGCCGCTGACACCGGTAACTACAGTCAGGACTCCCAGAGGGAACTTCACATTGATGTCCTTGAGGTTATGTTCCATGGCACCTTCTACATCGATTGTATAGTTCCATGTCCTCTTTCTCCTTTCATATCTCTTTCTGTCGCCTTCAAGATACTGCAGAGTGAGCGATCCAGCCCTTTCTTCATCAGTCTTCTCCCCTTCAAGATCACCCTGATAAACAATCTCTCCACCGTACACGCCAGCCTTCGGACCTATATCGATAAGCATGTCTGCCGCTCTCATGATCTCTTCGTCATGTTCGACGACAACCACGGTATTGCCCAAGTCACGAAGTCTCTTCAAGACCTCTATAAGTCTGGCGGTATCTCTCGGATGGAGACCGATGCTAGGTTCATCCAGAATATACAGGGATCCAACCAGAGAACTGCCCAGAGCAGTCACGAGATTGATTCTCTGGCTCTCGCCTCCTGAAAGGGTATTCGATGTACGGTTCAGGGTAAGGTAGCCAAGTCCAACATCCTGAATATATTTCAACCGGGAGATGATCTCTTCCAGAGCTTTCTCAACAATCCTATGTTCCCAATCCGTTATCTGTATGTTTTCGAGAAATCCGAGAAGACTGTCCACGTTCATGCACAGCAGTTCGTGAATGGTCTTACCTCCGACCTTGACATACAGAGCTTCCTTACGCAGTCTGCTTCCTCCGCACTCATGGCATACTGTCCTGCCGGAATAACGGCTCAGCATATATTTGTACTGTACCTTATATCTGTTCGACTCTACCCACGTGAAGAATTCATTAAGTCCTATTATCGAATCCTCTTCAGTCAAGCCCGGCCTACCCTTCCAGATGACATCCTTCGCTTCCTGACTTAAGTTGCAGTAAGGCTCAAAGATAGGAACGCCGTAGCGTGCTGCATTACGCACCAGAAGATCCTTGAACCATCCCATCTTATCTCCTCGCCAGCACGCTATGGCTCCGTCATATATGGTCTTGCTCTTATCAGGAACCACAAGATCCTCGCTGATGCCGATAATCTGTCCAAGACCTCCGCACACAGGACATGCTCCCAGCGGGCTATTGAAGCTGAAAAGATACTCATCCGGCTTTGCGAACTCGATTCCGTCCGCTTCGAAACGATTGATGAATCCCTTTACCTCCACATCACCTGTAACTGATGATTCCTTCCTGACCATCACAGAACCGTTACCCTTATCAAATGCAGACTCAATGGATGAATGAAGTCTGGTCTGAAGGTCTTCCTCCAATGCAGGAACCTTAAGACGGTCCACAAGAAGGTACAGGTCAGACGGGTACTCCCCTGTCTGCGACATCCTCATCACATCCTCTATCCTGACAGCCCTGTCAGTAAAGAATCTCGAGTATCCTTCCTCCTTCAGCTGCAGCATCAGCTCCACCTTATCATCCCTGCCGCTCCAGTTCAGGTCAGCAAGCACATATACGGCAGATGCGTCTCCACTGAAGATATACTCCATCACATCATTTACAGTATGGCACTTTACCTCCTCACCAGTGACCGGAGAATATGTGCGTCCGATACGGGCAAAGATCATACGCAGATAATCATATATCTCCGTACTGGTAGCAATGGTAGAACGCGGATTGCGTGTATTCACCTTCTGCTCGATGGCGATTGCAGGAGGGATACCCTCGATCAGTTCGACATCAGGCTTGGACATTCGTCCGAGAAACTGTCTTGCGTAAGAAGAAAGACTTTCTGCAAAACGTCTCTGACCCTCCGCAAAAAGTGTATCGAAAGCAAGGGAGGACTTACCCGAACCGGATATACCGGTAACTACCACGAATTTACCTCGCGGTATCTCTACGGTTATATCCTTCAGGTTGTTTACCTTGGCCTTCCTTACTATGATCTTTCCTTCCTCCATACTTATCTGACTATGGTGTATCCTTGAGAAATTATGAACTTCAGCGTCTCTACGGAAGTTCTTCTGTCATAATCCTTTTCCTCCTCCGAAAGTTCCTCATACGGAACCAGGCAAGGGTGCTGCTTAAGTTCGTCGTTACGCGGTCCTCTTGTCCAGCCGTCAGCAATTCGTCCGGCAGCCCAGACTTCATGCACATTCTTTGCCAGCGCTTCTCCAAGTTTCTTAAGATCATCAGGTAGCTCAACACCTGAAGTGTCTGCAGGATTCGGCTTATACATAACGTCCTTCATATTGCAGCTACTTTACAACATCTATCATATTACGTACGATGACCTTGTCATACTCCTTCGTACCTTCATCTAGCTCATCATACGGAATTATATTCTTATTCAGATGCAGATTTGTCTTCCAATGAGTCTTGTACAGCTGCGGATCGGCGGCAGCCTGCGCCTGCTGGTCCTCCGTAAGATCCGACACTCCGAGGATAAGACGCTCTACATCCCAGCGATTGTGTTCGACCTCCGAAAGTATATCAACATAAGGCTTCAGGTCGTCTTTAGATGAATCCGGAGAAAGACCCACACTCCTTAGTTTCATATAGATCGAGTTAGCGGAATACATGCTGGATGCACGCTCAAGGAACGACTTGCCCTTCCAGTAATCATCCAGAACTGAATACTCAGACTTATCCGGCATATGCTGATACTTATCATACTTCTCATACAGATAATTGATCTTCTTTGCAGCCAGAAGTCGCGCTCTGTACGACGGGTCGTAACTGCAGTCGTGCTGACCGAACGGATACAGATTGGAATAACGGTACGTCTTCATGCATGCGGTTGAAATCCTTTCTCCGCTTACCGGCTGATACACGAGGACAGTCACATCATCACATCCGTTCTCCTTCTTCTTCATGTAGAATTCCTCCGGAAGGTACAATGCCGACGCGATATTGCTCTCCGCATCATTTCCGCAGACCGCCACAGTAAGACGTGTGCTTCCTGACTTATGAGCATCATAATATTTCAGGAGTCGTTCTCTGACCCATTCCTGCTCTATGGAACCCTTTACAAACTCCCATCTGACATCAAGGAAGTCCTTTCCCGGCTTGTGGCAATATGGCTTATCCTGTCCATCCTCATGATATTCATATTCTGACAGACGGTAAAGATTTGAATATCGTCCGAGAAGGAAGTCCATCTCCTGCTTCGCATCCGGAGCGATGAATGTAATCAATGTCTTTTTAGTCTTATCCCTCAGATAGTTAGGATAATGGCACAGATGTGCAGCAGTCATCGCCATTGCTGAAGACATCTGAGTCATGCCCAATATGACTAGATGGACGGTCCTGTCGCTCTCATAGCTGATTCCTTCCGGACCGTCTAGGGTAGGAGGAGCCTTCCGGTCTCCTTCCGGTTTCGGATTCACCAGTACGCGCTGGGCCAATGACTCCAAGGTATCGATTATGTTGGTCTCGATTCCTGAAGCAGGATCTGCATTCATCTTGTTGAATATCCATGTCGAAGACTGACGGTCAAGAACCAGATAGCACTTCGCGATCATATCAGGACGCTTGACGGCAGCCTCCAGCCTGATTTTCTTTATCATGTTCCAGCACTCCACACTTATGGAGTCATGTTCATGCTCATTGTCCTCTCCGACGATATAAATATGGGAAGCTTTGTCGATATATATGCTGTAAAGAGCTTCCTCATCATTCCTCTCTCCATAAAGGAAAGTAATGTCCAGTCTTCTTGCCTCTTCGCTTAGATGAGAAGTGATATTGTCGCGTACCGACTCACATTCCGCGGAGGAGAGTACTACAAACTTCTTCTTCCTGAACTTCCTGATTGTAGCCAGATGGTCTATCATACCGATCACGACCTCATTCGCTCCCAGGAACACGACATGATTCCTGAACCTGTATCTGACAAGACCTTTCCTGTATGCCTCCACCCTGTTGTCCACAACATTTCCAAAGGCATTGATGACCAGGGCAAGGAATACGACAGCACCGCAAAGAGTAATCACAAGCTGCCAAAGCTCAGGCATCATGGTCACTTCATTGCTACCTGAAAACACACCGGGATCAAGCATAAGTTCCACCACTCTTCTCAATCTCGCACCATCAACACCGATTGATTTAAGCAGTTCCTTCAGGAACGCGTCAACAGCTCCGCCTGCTACACCGCCAAGAATGTACAGAACAGTAATACCCAGAAGACAGCAGACCACCATGAATATTAACTGTCCCCATACTCTGGATGACGAAAATGCCTTATCAAACAGCCGTCCTCCGAAAATTCTGAAACGTCTTTTTTCCATATCGGCTAGAATAATCTTTAACTATACAAAGTTAAGATTTTTTAGGAAAACTCGAGCACTTGCTTATCAGTTAGATTCTTATTAAATTTGTAGAATATAATACAACAGCGTTATGGAAACCTCCCGTCAATTCAAATACGATGTATTCATCAGCTAATCCAGAGCTGATTACGTTGATTCTTCAAACAATGTCATCCCAGGAAATATCATATCCCAGATAAAGGATCTGTTCCAGAAGGAAAACATAAGATACTGGTTTGACGAGGATGGAATTTCCCATGGAGACGCATTTGTCGAGGTCATCACCGAAGCTATCATCGACAGTGAATCATTCCTGTTCATATCATCCGAAAATTCTAATTCATCCAAATGGACCAACAAGGAAATAGCACTTGCAAATCATTTCGAAAAGAAGATTATCCCTTTCAAGATAGACAGCTCATTTTACAACAAATCAGTGGCATTCTATCTTGTTGACATTGACCATATAGAATACTATGTCAATCCAGACAAGGCTATGGAAGGACTCTTCAGCAGTCTGATAGAACCCATAAGGAAAAGAGAACAGGAATTGATCCTCCAGAAGGAAGAAGCGAGAAAAAAGGCAGAGGAACTTCGTCTTGAAAAGGAGCAGCAGCAACGCGAACTGGTATCTGAAATCAAAATCGACACAGATCAGCTCGGGCTTGACGAGAAGGCAGCATTGATAGCACGAGAAAAGCTTATGCTTAAGGTCAAGAAAGTCGAGAATGAGGAGCAATAACAAAATCTTATCTTATAAAATTAGAAGAGAATACAACTGCATTTCTTGACAAGATTCAGGAAAAGGATAAAGAGATTCAGGGCTTACACACAGAACTGGTGAGCCTGAAGACTTCCGCAAATAATGATGATGTAGACAAGTTAAAAAAAGCCCTTAATGCAAGAACAGAACATTGCAACTCCCTGATAATGGAACGCGATAAGATGAAGCAACAGGTGGAAAGGCAGAACATGGAAATCCAGAATCTGAAAAATAAATTGAAAATACAGCAGCCTGTCCAGAAGAACGGAACATCTGAAGCACACATATCTGAACCATTTTCAGCCATATTTATATTGACATTCATTGCCATGTCAATTGTTTCCGCCATGGCATTATGCTTTGCCTATGATATGGCAAACGAAGTCACATATCTTAATCGTGAGACGCCTAATATGACCTGGGCTTTTATCGAGGCGCTGACATGCATCATCTCTCTCATCATATTATTCTTTAACATAACCAGGCATACAACATATTATCTTGCTATAATACCGTCTACTATTCTGGGAATAATGGCCTGGTTTGAAACAACTTTGATATGGGAGACATCATTGAAATGGCCGACTTTATTCAATGACGAAAAATCATTCATACCACTTGCTGCAATAATGCTTGCAATCTATCTGCTTGGAACTGTAATCAGCTGGCGCATCGGCAGAAAACGTAATCTATAACTTTCCGACAGTGACCATATAGTTTTCCGAATCCTTCCAGGCATCAAGGAAGGCAGAGACGGGAATGGAGACAGGAATTTCTCCTGAAGACGGGTCGTAGCACACGACTTCGTCACTGTCCGGGTCACACGAAAGCACTACCACACAATGGTCAGGACGCGGGCCGACTATGCGGTCTTCGAGGGATTCGTATTCGGTCTTCGACAGGTCGAGCTCGCCGACATCGACGGCGGCAATGACCTGACGGCCGGCTGTCAGAGCATCTTCGATTTCCTTAAGACCAGATGCGAAAATACGGCTTACAGAAAGTCCGTAATGCTCGGAGATGTATCCGATGTTTGCCAGCGGAGTACCTTCTTCCCTTATGAGATTATTATCGTGTGCAAAATCGACAAGTTCATCCACAGAGGATGATATTCCGAAACAGCGGAGGATGTAGCGTTCGCAATGGATGGCACACTGCTTGTCGGGAGTTTCCGCTGCCAGAGCCATCAGAGGGCTATGGACTTCATAGGGATGATCAGAGACATCTGCGGCAATAGCGAGGAACTCCCTGAGCGAACTGTCATGTGCAGCCGCCTGAAGAATAGCCTCAACTTCCTTTCCGCTCACATTTCCGTCAAGAAATGCAGCGAGGAGTCCGTCATCGATCATCATTTCTTCCTTTGCCATAATCGTCCTGTCTTGCGATGTTCAGAAACACACCCATAGCGCGTTTCTTGATGTTGTACAGATTCGCAACAGTGACACCCATCTGCTTTGCAAGAACCTCCGGAGCCATATCCTCCAGAAGAAGCTTGTGCAGCACAAGACGGTATCGGGGATTCTCGATCCTGGAAATCATATCCTTGAGATCCAGTGAAATCGCAAGCCCCACATGAGGTTCGGTCGAACCGCCGTCAATATAAGGAGCTTCCTTCGACTGATTTTCTATTATCCTGTCGCGTTTCTGCTGAAAAAATCTGATGGCGACAGTCTTGATCCACTGGAAGATGGAACTGTTGTAGGAGAAGGTACGGAGACGTGCAGCATCGTTTTCCATGATATGGACATAGAGCTCGTTTATGAGTTCATCATAGTCCACTTCAAACGCGAAGACCCGCCCGATGATGCTGTACATCAACGGACGGCACTTCACGAAGAAAAACATCCTGGTGATCTTCTCGTTACGGGCAATCAGCCCGTCTATGATCTCCTTATCTGTCACCTTTTATGTTTGAATTAGAGTCTTGCCTTGAGGGCTTCTGCCATCTCTTCGTATCCAGGCTTGCCAAGAAGGGCGAACATATTCTTCTTGTAAGCCTCAACACCCGGCTGGTCAAACGGATTCACTCCGAGAACATAACCGCTGATACCGCATGCCTTTTCGAAGAAATAGAAGAGGGCACCGAGGTTGTACTCGTTGACGCACTCGATTGAAAG
>JAZNAW010000021.1:0-3689 GCA_045586745.1 Candidatus Cryptobacteroides sp. | reverse complement strand
ACGCTCTTCTTGGTTTCTTCTACTGCTGGAACTGCAACTACCTCTGCAGCCTCAACAACTGTCTTGTTTTCTTCCATTGTAAAATTAAAAAACAAACTAGGGGTTAAACATTATTTATTGTGCCTTGCCTCAACGACTTACGATAAAAAAGCACGCTTCGGCGAAAAAGCGTGCAAAAATATGTATAAATTTCCGAATTTCAAAGGGTTTCGGAAAATCAGTCTTCGATTCTTACGACTTTTATCGCGCCGACATCAATTCCCGGCATCTGCAGACCGACAGGTGCATTTATATATGTCGGATCACATATGACATACTTATCACCTTCTATGGTGACATAATCTCCCATTATATCTTCATCAAACCGTACCGCTGTGGCCAAATGACCGGGATAATAAAGAAACACGACATCCAAGCCAAGCAGTTCCCGAACCAGACGAGAATACAAGATAGCACGGTCTTCACAATCACTATATGGATAATACATCGTTTCCTCCGGGAAAAAAGGTCTTTCATATCCCCATTGTTCATCATCGGTCTGATATTCAAAAGCTGTCTGGACAAAATTCAGGAGAATATTCGCAGCCTCCTCCTGTGTCTTCCCGGATATTGATACAGCTAATGGATGTAAAAGACTTTCTCTAAATCCTGTACTTAAAGGAGCCGTCGCATAGAACACCCACGATGACTTGATACCGGCATGTTTGAACGGAAGCGGATAATCTGCATAAAAATCCAACAGATTTCTGTTTATCTTTACTTGAACAGCCGCATCAGGAAATCTAACGGAGTGGAAACTTCGAAGGTCAGATGACTCTTGCGAAAACTTCTGGTTCTGACTGATTGTCAGTCTGACAGCATCTGTATTTGGAAAGTCCCTGTCAAAAATATATAACGATTCCATTTCTGAACCATCCGTGAGATAATAATCACATCCGTTCACACGAAAATATGGACAGCCATATATTCCATCTGCCGTGCCGACAAGCAAATGAAATGCATCATCATCAGAGCGAGCTATCTTAAGCCGATAACCAGACTGATTCATAATGAAGGCTGCAAGCATCACAGATTCGTTTCCATCTCCATAAATCGACTCAGCCAGACTGCATGCAAGCTTGTAATATGCCCAATCACACAGCGCCATTTCACTTCTGACATGAAGACAGTCCATGAGCAAAGTGTCAAATGACCCGGAACACATGGTCTCCCACATATCTGCGGCTGAACCTTCTGATGCATCTGCCAGCCAGATTCTAGACTCAAGATCAAAGCGGAAAATACATTCTGTTCCATAAAAGCGCAGATTAACATGCGGTCCCTTATGATCATCCTCGTGTTTTTCAGGCAATGGAAGCAAGGGCACCGGTGGAACATCTTCAAACTCCAGCGGAATGACATCCACATAAGGAACTTCATTATCAAACATCTCCGGTTCACCAAGATCCGGAAGAACAACGGGCGGAACATCAGGAATATCACGAGGCTCAGAAACAGCTGGCTCTCCATTATACTTCTTCCATGCCTGACGCATGAACCGTGCAAAATCAGCATTCACATCTTTCCTGTATGTATCGATTTCAGACTGTTTCTCTGATCTGAAATCAGAAAAGTCTTTCATCATCTGCTTCCTGTACTCATCAAAATTTTGGGCGGATAAAGAGAATCCGCCCAAAATAAACAGTATGGCAATTACCCGAATACGCATCATTGATATTATTTGAATGTCATTGACTGCCATTTACCCTCCATCATACCGGAAGAAGAGACTGAAGGGGTCTGAGACTTCGAATTCTCTATCATGGCGTGCTTGCCTACATTATCGGTGATGTATGAAGCCAGATCGCCCAAAGTCACGTTTCCGCTTGTTTCCTGCAGTTTCTTACACAGAAAATAAGTAAACAGGCCATGACCTTTTTCCCTATAAGGATAGGCAGTCTCATCACCTTGAGCGGCAGAGAACACGACCATATTGCCCTTCGGAGCCTCAGCTTTAGCCTTAATTGCAACTCCACGAGCCGCTACCATCATCTCTCCGCTCCTCTCCGCACCGGAAAAACAAGCGTCGAGAAGCACAACAGTAGACTGCGTCGGATTTTCCGACAGGCGAGAGTACAGATTGCTCAGCTTATATCCTGTAGACGCATTGGAACCGTTTCCGTCAACCGGTAGCAGGAAAGCATCCTTGGTAGACTCATCCGGTACACCATGACCTGCATAATAGAAGATAAGCTTTGCTTCTCCTTTATATGCCTTTGCTATTCCTGTAAGCCAGTCTACCTGCTCCCACATATTTACCAGAGTAGCATCCTGAACCAGACGGATATTTTTCTCCGGCACTCCAAGAGTCTTATTGCAATACTCCTTGAATGTCTGACCGTCACTTGCAGCGAATTCGACAGAAGAAACCCTCTGATAGTTCTCATTCGCAATGATGACAGCAAATGTGTTTTCGTTACGATACATGCCCTCAGGAATGTTCTGGTCTATGTCAGACTTCACCTGTAGAGACTTCCTGACAACCCTAGGATCCTGACGTACTGTCTCTCCAGCGTCAACCTCTATATCAATGGGGTCGAAATCGTAGTCGATATCAACCTGAGCAAATTCAAGAGACGCCTTGTTGCTGTATACATAGCTACGCCCGTCAGACATCGTGAATACAGATTCAGCCAGACCTATGCCGTCATTCTCCACACAATAGGTATTCGTATTTGCGAGACTGGCAAACTCTTTTTCAAACTGTTCAGCCTGAGATATAGGAACAGGAACCAGAAGTTCTCCGAAATGTGAATCATACACAACGAATATCTCTCCGTCTGCATCGTAATCACCTAGTTTGAACACATGCTCTATATCCTTCTGCTGATATGCTATGTATTCAGAACGAGCGACATTCAGGAGCGAATCGACAAGAACCGAACGTGTTTTTTCATTCACCCTGAGTTTCCAGTCAGCAGTCTTCTCATATTTACCTTTCTTCTGCCAGTCATTGACAAAGTTTTCGACATATTGTCTGGCAAATGAAGAGAATGTCTGGAGAACGGCAGTACGATCATCATACCACTGGCCTGTCTTGTCTACATATCCTTTTTTCCCTTCGAACATCACTGCGGCAAGACCGTCTATGAAGTCACCGGCATCTGAATACTTATAGGGAATCACTACCTTTCCATTCTTGTCTGCAAAGCCGTATTTCCCATCAAGCCTTACTCGTGCAAGACCTTCGGAAAACACACCGGCATATTCATATTTGTACGGTATGACACACGCTCCATCACGGTCTACATATCCGTACTTTCCGCCGAGCATGACAGGGGCGACACCTTCATTGAACAGACCGGCTTCCTGATATTTGGGAGCAATCACGACGCGGTCATACTGCTTGTATCCCCAAAGGGCATCAGAGTTCTTTATAGGCATATAATCAGAAATCTGAATCTTTATGGAAAGCAGTTCACAAGTATCCCTTTCGCTATTTTTTCTGCCTCGTCTCGGATGCTCTTCAGTCTGCTTCAGAATCTCTTCAGCCTGCTTGATTTCATTTCTGTCATGTGTAGACAGACGGGACGAAACCTTCTTCATCCTGTCCAAAAGGACATTCTGTGCATACGACACTTCAGGAAGTAAGCACAGAAATATCAGGAAAATGACAAGTTTACGCATGATCAGAACGAATAAGCAATCTT